>CAKRWX010000079.1 GCA_934418055.1 uncultured Lachnospiraceae bacterium | reverse complement strand
TGATCCCGGTAGCGGTGGTAAAATTATTTTCTTCCAGTGCAGCGACCGGGCTGGCGCTGGACATTTTCAAGGAATACGGACCGGATTCCCGGATCGGATTGATGGTATCGCTGCTGCTTTCCTGTACAGAAACTATTTTTTATACGATGAGTCTGTATTTTATGGCAGCAGAGGTCAAAAAAACCCGGTATACACTTCCCGGAGCGCTGATGGCGACAGTCTTCGGGATGTTCATGAGCATTTTAATGGTAAAAGCTGGCTTTTTGTAAGAAAACTCTAAGAATAGGTGGTTGCCATTGAAATTGAAATCATGTATAATCGTTAAGAAACTTTAAAGATCGTCAGACGAGAGGATGAGCAGTGGATACTTACAAGACGCTGAATGAAGTTTTGGTGAATTTGTTCCGGGATGTTATGGATATCGAACAGAAAGCCATTATCACGGAGGAATTTCAGGATATCACCAACAATGATATGCATATTATAGAAGCGATCGGCATGAACGAGCCTAAAAATATGTCAACCATCGCCAGAGAAATTTCTGTAACAGTAGGAACTCTGACCATCGCCATGAACAGCCTTGTGAAAAAAGGATATGTTCTTCGGGAACGTGGCAAAGAGGACCGGAGAGTGGTTTATATTTCCCTGACGGAGCGGGGCAGGGCCGCTTATGTCCATCACGCACGGTTTCATAAGGCGATGATCGACAGCATATCCGATGAACTGACATCGGAGGAGATGGAGTTACTGATTAAAACCCTGACGAAATTAAATAAATGGTTTCGAAATTGGCAAGAGAACTAAAGAAGGAGACGAAAATTATGAAAAAATTAGCTGTATACGCTGCAGGAATGATGATGGCACTGTCTTTAGCCGCTTGTTCCCCAACAAAAGTTGAGCCAACGAAAGCTCAGACGGAGAATCAGGCAGGTGAGAAGAGCGGAGAGAATTTAAGCCCAGACGGTTTAACACCAGAAGAGGCAAGAGCATTGAATCACCCGGCAGTTGACCCTAAAACGGAAACACCGGATCCAAACGCAGAGGTGATGGACAGTGTTTTAGTTTATATGTTAAATGACGAGGGAAACGGCTTAAAGACAGAGATGGAAGACGCAGAAACAGTTGATGCAGATACGGTGGCAGCACTTCTGGTAGAGAAATCCATTCTGGATGAAGGAACTACCGTGAATTCCTTTGATATTTCCGGTGGTGAGAAAGCAGGCCCAGGTGTAGACGCATCTGAAACTGGTTCCGGCGAGAGAGTCGGTACCCTGGATCTGTCCCAGTTAGACCCATATGCTTCTAAGGCTGTGTTATGTGCCATCGGCAACACCTTCTGTGAAAACTTTGAGTTAGACAGCTTAGAGCTTCTGGTAAATGGCGAAGCTTACAGCGGTGAGAATATGGATGGCGATGTGCTGACTTATGTGGAGGATTATAAGACAGTCGAATAAAAAGATAAAGAACAGGGCGCCACGCGAAGGATAAAAATGTGGCAGCCCTGTTTTTTGCGTTTTATGAATCAGCTATTTTCCATAAAAAGCCGCATGGCCCCAACCAGCGCTGGATTTTTCTCCGGGTCGGCCTGTAAAATTTCATAGGATGGGACGAAATCGGTGAAAGAACCGTTGGTTTCGGAGAGTGCGTCCTTGGCAAATGAAAAATAGGATTTCATGACACCGCCTCCCAGAATCACCACGTCCGGTTTAAAAATGATACTGAGATTCCAGACAGCAGTCTGCAGTTCGGAACGAATTTTCCGAATGAATGCAGCTGCGTCTGGATCTTTTTTTGCCCATTTTTCGTAGAGATCATTGAAATCCTGGAAGCCAAGAGCTTTGGCCCGGTGATGGAGGGCGGAGCCAGACCAGAGATTTTCAAAACAGTTCCGGTGGCCGCAGTAGCACAGCTCTGGTGGATTTAAAGGATTGGTGTCGGAATCTGGGGCAATCAGGATATGGCCCAGTTCTGGGTGAAAGCCAGCTCCGGCCCGGAAAAGTGTCCCGTCAGCCTGGAAGGCGCAGCCGATACCGGTGCCGAAAGCGATCATAAGAACCCGGCGGTTTGTCAGGTGCTTGATGGAAGCTTCACCAAGGAGAGCCCCATTCACATCATTTTCCAGAAGAACGGGAAGATGGGAGCGCTCTTTTAGCACCTGGACGATGGGATAATGATCCCAGCCAGGAAGGGTGTAAGGATTGTCAATGGTCCCTTTCTGGGGATCTACCGGCCCGGCGCATACAATACCGATGCCTTTTAAAGAGGAAAAATCCAGGTGAAGCTGTTCACACTGGTGTTTTAAAGAAGACAGCAGCCGGTCCACAGTTTTGGAAACTTCGAATTCCAGAGTTGGGAATGTTTCATAGCTTTGGATTGTTCCGTCCGAGTCTGTGATTCCAGTCATGATTTTTGTGCCGCCGATGTCAACGGTTCCGTAGTAAACGTTCATAGGATGCCTCCTGGTTTTGTGTAGTATACATAAAAAGTCTGATGAAATACATTTGATATATACAATAATACACAATAAAATATCAAAAAAACATATTCAAAAACCCATATTATACGAAAAAAGCCAGATAAAGATGAGAAAATCTAGCGAAACGAACATGATCTAAGGAATCGAGAATTGAATAATCTGGTCACTACTAATATGATAAATATACAATCAAATAGGGGTTAGCAACAAAAAACTATTCAAAATGCACAAAGGAGAGTATGTATGAAAAAACAGACATTTGTGAGAACGGCAGCGGGGTTACTGGCGGTCTGCATGACAGCTGGAACATTAGCAGGATGTGGTTCTTCTAAGAAAGCAGAGGAGACGACTGCAAAGGCAGCAGAGACCACAGCGGCTGCAGCAGGGGGAGAGACAACTGCAGAGGCGAAAGATACTTCCAATGAGCCTCCGACACACCTGAAACTGTTCTTAACCAATAAGAACATTGTGGATGGTTCTTATGCAAAAACGATGATTGAGCAGGCAACCAATACGGAACTGGAGATCATCCAGGTGCCAACCAAAGAGCTGGATAACAAGTTAAATATCCTTTTAGCATCCGGTGATCGCCCAGACATTATCCAGTGCGAGACAGAGACCATGGAGAGTCAGTTATTATCTTCAGGTATTCTTCTTCCAATTAATGAATACTGGGATGATTATCCAAACATAAAAAATGGCCGTGATGAAGCAACCTGGGATCTGATGAGATACACCGATGGCAATATCTATTCCATCGGCATTAAGAACCCGAACCCATTATCCATTATCGCTTATCGTAAGGATTGGTTAGATAAATTTGGATTGGATGTGCCGACAACGTTAGATGAGTACTATAAAGTTGCAACTGCAGTTGCCAAGGAAGATCCGGACGGCAATGGAGTTGATGATACCTTTGCATTCGGCGGTTATCAGAACGTTGATACTTCCTGGTTCGATCACATTTTTGGTGCGTTTGGAGCTCTTCCAAACTACTGGATGTTACAGGACGGCCACATTGTCAATGGTTCCATTCAGCCTGGCATGAAGGACGCTCTGGTATATCTGAATAAGATGTATGAGGATGGCCTGATTGACCCAGAGTTTGTAACTGATGACCCGAAGAGATGGCAGCAGAAAGTAAAATCTGGTATTTATGGTGCAGGCGTGACCAAGATCCATATCTTTGACCAGAACAACTGGTCTAACTACTATGAACCATTTATCCAGGCAAATCCAGAAGGCGAACATGTCTATGGTCCGGTTCTTCAGGGTGGCTGCGATAATCCGGTTGGTATCCGTATGGCAAGTGAGAGAGGCTGGTTAAGAACCTTTATCTCTAAGGATTCCAAGAACATCGATGCATGCTTAAGATTGATTGATTACCTGATGTCTGAGGAGGGCAACCGTTTTGCCCAGTACGGCGTAGAGGGTGAGCACTACAAATGGGAAGGCGACAAGCTGGTAAGACTGATCGATGATGAGAAGACAAACGAACTGGATTTAAACAAGTTCTTCATTGGTAACACAGTATTATTTGATCATTCTTCTCCAGAGTTATTTGACGCATTTGAATTCTCCCATACCATTTGCACACCAAACCCAGCTGACGGTATCTTTATCGATGAATTAAATGACATTTATCCAAAATTAAAAGAGATCACCAATACCAGATATATTGAGATGATCGTAGGTGAGACTCCGATCGACGGTGGATTTGAGGACTTTGTAAATGAGTGGAATTCCCGTGGCGGCGATAAGCTGACAGCAGCAATGGACGCAGCATATCAGGCAAAACAGAAATAAAGAAATGAGTAAGGAGAGGTTGACATGGCGGCAGTATCACGTACACAAAAGAAACAAGGAAAGCTTTGGAAAGCAGTAAAAGAACACAAGACCCTCTATTTTTTGATGGTACCTGGTCTTCTGTACTTTGTGTTATTTCGATATCTGCCCATGTTTGGCCTTGTGATCGCATTTAAAAATTATAACATCTTTAAAGGAATCTGGGCCAGTGACTGGGTAGGACTGGAAAATTTCAAAGATCTGATCCATTCCACAGATTTCTGGAATGTATTTAAGAATACGCTGGTAATCAGTCTGACGAAAATCGTCATTGGATTCCCAATTCCGGTTCTTCTGGCAATTCTCTTAAATGAGATCAAACATGTGAAGTTTAAGAGAGTGACGCAGACCTTTATCTACCTTCCACATTTCCTTTCCTGGGTTGTTATCGGAGGTATTATGCTGAACCTGTTCTCGCCGGTTTTCGGACTGGCGGGACAGCTCTTCAGAGCCCTGGGAATGGAACCCATTAACATTATGGCAAAGAAGAACACCATCTTCTGGGTGGTGATCATTTCTGATATTTGGAAAGAGGCTGGATGGAGCACCATCGTCTTTTTAGCGGCGTTAACGCAGGTAGATATGAACCTGTATGAGGCGGCGAGAATGGATGGCGCCAATAAGTTCCAGCAGATGCTCCATATTACGCTTCCGGCGATTTCTTCAATCGTAGTGGTTATGTTGATTTTGAGAATTGGTAAAGTTATGAACGCCGGTTTTGAACAGATTCTGGTACTGCAGAACCCGATTACTATGGAAAAAATCGATATTTTTGATACATTCGTATACCGGGAAGGTTTAGGACGTGGTTCTTACAGCTTTGCGGCTGCGGTAGATACTTTTAAATCAGTGATTGCCCTGATTTTAGTTACCAGTGCCAATAAGATCAGCAAAATGTTCGGAGAGGAAGGAATCGTATGATACGCAAGAAAAAGAAAGTTTCTGTCTTTACTGTTTTAAATTACCTGCTTTTTATTGTAATTGGAATCATCATGGTGTATCCGTTCTGGTATGTGGTCATGTATTCCTTCAGTGATCCGACCAAATCCAGTTTAAGCAGTTTATACCTAATTCCACAGGGATTTACCCTGGAATCTTATAAATACGCATTTTCCAAGAAGATTTTATTTACCGGTTTCTTTAATTCTGTATTTTTAACTGTAGTGGGAACCTGCGTGAATATGCTTCTTACCATAACTTTGGCATATCCACTATCCAGAGACAAACTTCCGGGCAAGAAATATTTTTCCGCGTTTGTGGTGTTTCCGATGTTGTTTAACGGTGGAATGATCCCGACGTATCTGGTGATCAAACAGTTTGGTCTGTTAGACAGCCTGTGGTCTTTGATCGCGTCTCTGGCAGTGAACGTATATAATTTATTAATTTTGACGAAATTCTTCAAGAGCATTCCAGAAAGTCTGATTGAGGCGGCGAAGATCGATGGCTGCGGCGATGTGATGACACTGGTAAAGATTATTTTACCGCTGTCCAAAGCATCTTTGGCGACGATTTCCCTGTTCTATGCG
The DNA here is from genome assembly GCA_934418055.1 of uncultured Lachnospiraceae bacterium. Lineage (GTDB taxonomy): Bacteria > Bacillota > Clostridia > Lachnospirales > Lachnospiraceae > UBA3402. The sequence goes on along the minus strand of CAKRWX010000079.1, from coordinate 3,467 downwards.
GTTCAGCACTGGAATGAATTCTTAAAAGCAACGATTTATATCAATACGGACTCCAAATGGCCGCTGCAGGTGGTATTAAGAAATATCATTGATATGGTTGCCAATGACTTAAACAGCGGCGGTGAAGTCTTTATGAACCCGGAGAACTTCAAGATGGCTACCATCGTGATCACAGTATTCCCGATTATCTGTGTATATCCATTTTTACAGAAACATTTTACACAGGGCGTGATGATGGGATCTGTAAAAGGCTAAAAGGAGGAAGCGATGGATTCAAGACCGAATATCTTATTGTTTATGACAGATCACCAGCGGGCGGATAGTCTTTTTATGGAACAATGTGGAAGAGAAGTAACGCCGAATTTAAACCAGTTGGCCAGAGAAGGTATGGTGTTTGAGCGGGCTTATGACACTTGTCCTTTATGTGTTCCGGCCAGAACTGCACTGGCTACGGGAATTTATCCAACGAAAAATGGAGTGGTCTATAATGACTGGAAAGGTGTGACGGCAGGTCCATTTGAACCGGTTCACAAGGCTTTGCAGAAAGCTGGCTATGAGATCGGACATATTGGGGTAGATCATATCCGTGTTAAGCCGCCGATGAGACAGCAGGGTTTTGAATTTTTTGTAAATCAGGAAGATTACGAACAGTGGGCGGCTGACCATAATGTCCGGACTGTCCGGAAACCGGAGGAGCTGACGATCGTTCAGGAAGAGATCGATGGTCAGTATGTGGAGAAAAAATATAGTGGCCATAAGGTAAGCAGGTGGGAGAACCCATTCGAGACGTTTAAAGACATTTATTTCCGGGATTGTTCTATTGAGTTTTTAAGACAGGTTCCAGAGGAAAAGCCATTTGCCATGTTTACCTATCTGTGGGCACCGCATCCGCCGCTTCGTGTACCGGAGCCTTATGCGTCCATGTATCCGCCGGAGAAGCTGGTTTTGCCGGACAATATTGGCATTACAGCCAAGGGAGAGCCTTCTTTAAGGCGAAAAGGAGTGCCGGCCCAGCTGGCAGAGCATGTGACGGAGGAAGAGTGGAGACAGGTATGGTCCGCCCATCTGGCGCTGACAACCATGGCAGATGAAGTTCTTGGAACCATCTTAGAGGAACTGAAAAAACAAGGAAAATATGAGAACACCTGCGTGGTGTTTACAGCAGACCATGGAGATAATCTGGGTCAGCATCGTATGTACCAGAAGATGGAAATGTACGAGGAAGATATCAAGGTTCCTCTGGTGATCCGGCTTCCAGGAGGAAAGACAGGCCATACGGCGAAGTTGGTATCCCATCTGGATCTGAAGCCGACATTGTGTGAGATTGCGGGGGCTGAGGCGGGAAGTTGTGACGGTCAGTCATTGATGCCTCTATTGGAAGGCAGAGCCGGTTTTGAGGAGAGGCCGGTATACAGCCAGTATTCAGGAAATCCAGGTTATGGAACTGTCCGCAGAGCCATGGTGACAGATCGGTATAAATATGTGTACGACAGTGATCATGCCCATGAATTATATGATCTGGAACAGGATCCGCATGAGATGAACAATGTAGCAGGAGATCCGCAGTATCAGAACGTGTTAAAACAATTATATGAAGAATGCAAACAGTTTCATCAGCAGCATAAGGACTATTTTGACTGGGAAGGGGATGTAAGATGAGCTGGACGGACGAGGCATTAAAACAATGTCTGGACAAAATTGAACAGAACATTGATGGGATCGGAGAACATTTTCCACATGTGGCGTATGACAATGTATACAATGACCAGGGACCGACTTTCTGGGTTGCGGGATTCTGGCCGGGGCTTCTGTGGCTTCGTTATCAGGCAACAAAGGATGAAAAGGCTCTGGAGCTGGCAAGAAAACTGGAAGATCTGATGGATCCGGTATTGGATGGCTTTCTGACGCTGCACCATGATGTGGGCTTTATGTGGCTGCCGTCGGCGGTGATTGATTATAAACTGACAGGGAATGAAGCATCCAGAGTCAGGGGATTGAAGGCAGCAAGCCACTTAGCAGGCCGGTTTAACCTGGCAGGTCAGTTTATCCGGGCCTGGACAGACCGGGTACAGGTGGGAACCCAGGGATGGGCGATTATCGACTGTATGATGAATATCCCGTTATTGTTCTGGGCATCCAAAGAGACCAAAGATCCAAGATTTTACCATATTGCAAAAGCTCACGCAGATACAGTATTAAGGTGTTTTCTGAGACCGGATAATACATCTGCCCATATTGTCAGCTTTGATCCTTATACAGGAGAAAAAATTGAAAATCTGGGTGGTCAGGGAAAAGATCCAGATTCCGCATGGTCCAGGGGACAGGCATGGGCCATCTATGGAATGGCAGTTGCCTACCGGGAAACAGGGAAAGAAGAGTATCTGACAGCATCGAAAAATGTAGCGGCCTATTTCCTCTCTCATCTGTCTGCGGATAAGGTTCCCTACTGGGATTTCCGTACCGATGAGGCAGATAAATGGGTGAAAGATTCTTCAGCAGCAGCCTGTGCAGCCAGTGGACTTCTGGAACTGCACAACCTGGTAAAAGAACCGGCAGAAAAGCAGTTTTATCTGGATCAGGCACTTGCTATTTTGAAAGGAATCTATGATAATTATTTTGTAGCATCGGGTGACAGTCAGGCTATGATCAGCTGCGGAACCGTGAATTATGCAAAGAAGAAACATGTGAATGTTCCGATTATTTATGGGGATTACTTTTTCACGGAAGCGCTGCTGAAATTAAAAGGGCTGACGAGCATTTTTTAAAGGAGACAGGTATGAAAACTTATTTTGGGGATCTGCACGATCATTGTGGTATTACATACGGCTTTGGAAGCCTGGAAAATGCCATTAACCGGGCAAAAAGCCAGCTGGATTTCTCCGCATTTACCGGACATGCCATGTGGCCGGATATGTATGAGAAGGCTCCGGGAACGGAGTTTGTGGTTAATTTCCATTTAGAGGGATTTAAAAAGTTAAGAGATCACTGGGAAGAGGTGCGTCAGAAAGTGGCGGAAGCCAACAGCCCGGAATTTGTTACATTCCAGGGATACGAGCTGCATTCCAGGGAGTATGGTGATCACCATCTGCTTTCCATTGATGATGATCTGCCATTAATTTACCGGGATTCACCGGAAGAACTGGTGACGGGCTGCGGCGGTCATACCATCGCAATTCCGCATCATATCGGTTACACACCGGATTACCGTGGAATCGACTGGAATAAGTATCAGCAGAAGATTTCCCCAGTGGTTGAGGTATATTCCAAACATGGCTGCTCCATGAGTGAGGACGCAGATTACCCGTATTATCACAATATGGGACCGAGAGATACCAGAAATATGGTAGACGAGGGGCTTCGCAGAGGCTATCATTTTGGATTTGTAGCTTCCACAGATCATCATGCCGGTTTCCCTGGCTCTTATGGCGATGGTCTTGCTGCAGTAGTGGCTGAGGAGAGAACCAGAG
>CAKRWX010000078.1 GCA_934418055.1 uncultured Lachnospiraceae bacterium | reverse complement strand
ATATATGACCAAAAAAGGCTGCAAATTTGGTTATTTTAGTACAGCTTGCTAAAGAAATTATTGTAATGATTTAAAGAAATACAAATCATCTTACAGCTCTTTACAGCAGGAGCGAAAAAGCTCCCGACCATGAAGAGTCTGGACGCTGACAAGAAAGCAAAATCCGCAGACGCAGCAGAAGGCGCTGCAGTATCTGGTGACAACAACGGATTCTTCACACCAAACGAGAAGATCGACTTCTCCAAGGTAAAAGTAGAGCCATTATTTGAGGAGCATGTAGATTTTGAGACCTTCTCCAAATCTGATTTCCGTGCAGTGAAAGTAAAAGCATGTGAAGCAGTTAAGAAGAGCAAAAAACTCCTTCAGTTCACCCTGGATGATGGCACCGGTACAGACCGTACCATCTTATCCGGTATCCATGCTTACTATGAGCCAGAAGAGCTGGTTGGCAAGACTTTAATCGCCATCACCAACCTTCCTCCAAGAGCCATGATGGGCATTGAGTCCAACGGTATGCTCTTAAGCGCTGTATGCGAGGAGAACGGAGAAGAGAAGCTGAATCTGCTGATGGTAGATAACCATATTCCAGCAGGCGCAAAACTGTACTAATTCGTGATTGATGAAAAGGACATTTTTCGAGGACTTGATTTCCTTGGAAAATGTCCTTTTTTGTTGTTTCATAGGAAATATTCTCTTTTTTTCCTATGGTCTGACTCGGCATCATACGGCGCGGGAGATATTTTCTATGTCCTGGTCCGGCGTGCGGACTGGCGGCAATATTTTGATGATTTTTGCGCTGATTGGCTGTATTACGGCCCTCTGGCGGCGGCCTGTTATTTGTATCTGCTGCCTGCTTGGAACTGGTGGTGAAATCGTGTCAGAAAATGATTGACTTTTTACATCATTATTGATAAAATCCAATTAAAGAAAAGGGGAGTAGCTAGCCATACGTGTTTGCTTATCCGTCAGTACAGTTATTGGAGACAATAGCTCGGAAAGTAATTAAATAGCGAGACTTTTACTGTAAACGCAGTAGGAGTCTCTTTTTTTATACCTACTGCAGACAAAACAAGAAAGAGGTGGCGTGCAATGATGTTTCATGTGTTGTTACTAACAGTAGGATTTGTATTTTTGGTGAAAGGCGCGGACTGGTTTGTGGAAGGAGCTGCGGGAATTGCCAAAAAGCTAGGGATTCCCCAATTGGTTATCGGACTAACGATCGTGGCCATGGGAACCAGTATGCCGGAGGCGGCAGTCAGTATCACATCAGCCATAGGCGGCAGCGCAGGAATCTCCATTGGAAATGTGGTTGGCAGTAATATCTTGAATATTCTGATCATTCTTGGTATTACCGCAGTTCTTACCAATGTCAGAATCCAGAAAACCACGTTCCGCTATGAAATCCCGTATATGATCGGAATTACCATAGTCCTTATGATATTTGGCATGACTGGAAATAAGATCAATTTCATGGAAGGAATTCTGCTTTGGCTGTTGTTTCTTATATTCCTGGGATATTTGTTCGTGATTTCTAAGAATGGTTCCGTCCAGGATGAAGAAGAGATCAAGGAGGTTCCGCTGTGGAAGGGAATCCTGTTTATTATCATAGGTGGAATTCTGGTAGTAAAGGGAAGCGATTTTGCAGTAGATGGAGCAACGGAAATTGCTAGATATTTTGGAATGAGTGAACGCTTTATCGGTCTTACCATCGTAGCTTTCGGAACATCACTCCCAGAATTGGTGACTTCCGTTACTGCAGCCAGGAGAGGAAATGCAGATATTGCCATTGGCAATATTGTGGGAAGTAATATCTTTAATATTTTGTTTGTTATTGGAACAACAGCGCTAATCTGTGATGTTCCGTTTGACCAGAAATTTGTGACGGATACACTTGTGGCGATCTTCAGTGGAGTACTGCTTTGGGTGGGAACCATTCGCTATAAAGAGCTTCGCAAGAAATGCGGAATTGTCATGTTGGTGTGTTATGCCGCTTATTTTATCTATCTGTGCCGATAGATCATGAGAGTGGTTTTGAAAATCGAAAAATAAGAGGGGCGAGTTTACATAATGCTTTTATGTAAACCCGTCCCTCTTATTCATATCGGTATTCTTACTGCATCATTCGGAACAGACCAATTACCACGCCAAGAACTTCTACCTGATCTACGATAATCGGATCTAAAGCATCATTCTCCGGCTGAAGGCGATAATGACCATTCTCCTTATAGAAACGCTTTACTGTTGCTCCATCATCAATCATCGCAACAACGATCTCACCGTTTCTCGCATAGTTCTGCTGTTTTACAATGATCTGGTCACCATCATAAATACCGGCTTTGATCATGCTTTCACCCTTTACACGAAGCATAAATGTCTGCTCATTCGGAAGCATCTCTACCGGAATCGGGAAATAGTTTTCGATCCGTTCCTGGGCCAGAATTGGCTCGCCAGCAGCGATAGTACCAACTAAAGGAACGTTCACCAGTTCACGTCTGGTTAAGTTGAAACAATCGTCAATGATCTCAATGGTACGAGGTTTCGTCGGATCACGATGAATGTAGCCGTTCTTCTCCAGACTTTCCAGATGGGAATGAACGGAAGATGTAGACTTTAAGGCAACCGCCTCACATATCTCGCGTACAGACGGCGGATATCCTTTCTTCAGAATGCAGTCTTTGATATATTCTAAAATCTCTTCCTGTTTCGGCGTAATCTTGCCTTGTGCCATATGATAACCTCCGTTTCACGAACATATATTCTTTCATTCTTATACTACCATAGGTTCTGGAAAAATGCAAACCTTTGTTCGAAAAAATACGAAAAAACCATTGACAAACATATGTTCGCATTCTATAATAAAACCATAAACAAACACGTGTTCGATAGTGAAAATAGTAGTGAAATAATATGAGTGGATGGCACATATGCCGAGGAGGGCAGATATGAAGAAAGTGATAATCCTGTTATTGGCGGTATTGTTGACATTAGGTTCTGGGATGTGTGGAGATGCATTGGGGAATGCTATGGCGGAAGAACCAGAAGAGACGGTACGCCTTACTTATTATAAAAGCATTCAGCTGGAGTCTGGAGATACCCTTTGGGAGATTGCCGAGCGATATGCGCCAGATACAGATCTGACGACGGTACAATATGTAGAAAAGCTCCGTCAGATGAATTCCTTAAAAGACGATACAATCCATGCGGGTAATTATCTGACTGTGATGTATCAAGAGGTAAAAGAGTGTAAAGATTGACAGAAACATTCGTTCTGTGTTATACTTTAAAAAGTTGATTTGACGAAAGCACAGAAGTGTTTTTTGGCAGCAGAAGCTGTATGGCATATCACATAAATGAAATCTTAATGGCTTTATATTTATACATATAATTGATACAAAAGATAAGATTGTGATCAGGAAGATCACCAAACACGGAGAGAACTCTGCTTGTTTTGGTGGTCTTTTTCTTTTGGGAAGGAAGTACTTATGAGTAAATTAGAGGAGATCAGAAAGTATTGGAATATCCGGGCCGATGGATATTCCAGATCTGTGAGAGAAGAGCTGGAAGAAAACGGGGAGTATTGGACTGCATGTTTTTCCAGGTTAAAGACCAGGGAAGGAAAAGCATTGGATCTTGGATGCGGACCGGGGATGTTTTCCATCCTGTTATCCAGGATGGGATATGAAGTGACTGCCATGGATTATTCCGATGAGATGTTAAAAAAGGCAGAAAGGAATGCCGAGGATTTAGGTGCAGAAGTTTCTTTTTGCCAGGGGGATGTGCAGAAACTTCCATTTGCAGATGATAACTTTGATCTGATTGTTTCCAGAAATCTGACATGGAATCTGGAAAAACCGGAGCAGGCATATGCAGAGTGGCTGCGGGTATTAAAGCCAGGTGGTTGTATTCTGAACTTTGATGGAAACCATTATCTGCATTATTATGATCAGGAGTATGAAAAGCAACGGGAATTGACGCAGAAGGTCAGCGGTTCTGGACATAAGTATATGGAAGGCGTGGACGTGTCGGTGATTGATGAGATTGCCAGAGATCTTCCTCTTAGCCATGAGAGAAGACCGGACTGGGATATCCAGTTTTTCTTAAAGAATCATGTTCAGGAGATCAGTACAGAGATCCAGTGGGATTCCTACGAGGATGCAGACGGCGTCTCACATAAAACAGCCAGAGCATTTTTGATCAAAGCGGTAAAGCAGGAATAGGATATGAAGCGATATGTAGAGAGAAGATTGCTGCAGCTGCTGGCTGTTTTGCTGGGTGTAACATTTCTAACGTTTCTGTTAACCCAGCTGGCTCCCAGCGATGCAGCAGAGATGAAATATGTTTCCATGGGGATGATGCCGTCAGAAGAATTGCTGGAACAGACACGGAGAGAGATGGGGCTGTATGATCCGATCCCGGTCCAGTATGTGCGATGGTTATTAAAAGCGATATCTGGAGATCTGGGTGATTCTGCCAAGTATGGGGAACCGGTTCTGGTGCAGTTATCTAAGAAACTTCCGATGACGTTACAATTAGCGGGTATTTCTTTGGCGGTCAGTTTACTGGTATCCTTTCCGTTGGCATTATTAACAGCTGAAAAGAAAAACCAGATACCAGATTATCTGGTGAGAATCGTATCTTTCGTGGGAATTTCTATGCCGAATTTCTGGCTTGGCCTGCTTTTGATGTATGTGTTTGCGGTAAAACTGCGATGGCTTCCAGTGATCAGTACGACTTCTGTACAGGGAATCTGCCTTCCGGTTATGACACTTTCACTTCCTATGATCTGCAGTTATGTTCGACAGATGCGGACAGCATTTCTGGAAGAATTGCATTCCAATTATGTGGTTGGTGCCAGATCCAGAGGAGTTTCAGAACGGGCGATTTTGCTTCACCATGTATTGCCCAATGCGGTATTTCCAGTGATTACCATGACGGGATTGTCTGCAGGAAACCTTTTGGGGGGAGCGGCAGTGATTGAGACTATTTTTTCGTGGCAGGGAATCGGGAATATGGTGGTTGAGGCAATCCGGGTCAGAGATTATCCTCTGATTCAGGGCTATGTGATCTGGATGGCGTTTTTATACGTGATCATCAATCTGCTGGTTGATATCTTATATGGAATTCTGGATCCGCAGGTCCGCTTAAAAAGGACGGTGGAGTAGATGAAAAAGAAGTATGTCCGGTTTTATTTCTTTTTGATTCTTGCGATACTGGTGGTCCTGGTTGCATTTGAAGGGTATCGTTTCGCACCATTTGACCCATTGGAGACAGATTTTGCGGCAAAGCTTCAATCGCCAAGCCGGATCCACCTTATGGGAACGGATCAGCTGGGCAGGGATGTATTTTCCAGAGTATTATATGGCGCAAGAAGTTCCTTTGCGTTGACTTTTCTGATGACAGGTCTGATTTCTGTAATTGGAACCTGGATTGGTATGATATCTGGGTATTATGGCGGAAAATTGGATACATTGCTGATGCGTTTGACTGATGTGTTACTGGCATTTCCAGATATGATATTTGCCATAGCTGTTGCAGGAATGCTGGGACCTGGAATTTTAAATACCGTATTGGCACTGTCCTGTATCTGGTGGACTAAATATGCCAGAATGGCCAGAGGATTGGCCAGCGTGATTCGCACGAAAGAGTATATCATGGAGGCGCATCTGGGCGGAGCGGGCAATTGGAAAATTCTTATGGTTTATATTTTCCCTAATATTGTGCCGCAGATGATCGTGATGGCAGCCTTGGATGTAGGAGGAATGATGCTGGCGTTAGCTGGATTGTCCTTCTTAGGTCTGGCATCCCAGCCTCCATCTCCAGAATGGGGTGTTATGTTATACGAAGGCAAATCCTATATCCAGACAGCTCCATGGATGATTTTTTATGCAGGGGCAGCTATTTTTCTGGTGGTATTCATTTTTAATCTATTGGGAGACAGTTTGAGAGATCTTCTGGATCCAAAGGAAGAGGCATAATATGAAAAAATTTTTAAAATGGTTTTCTTTTTTGTGTATGGTAGTTTTTGGAGTGACTGCTTGCGCCAAAGCAGAGGGAGATGGCCCCACAGCCAACCTGGTAAAGACAGAGTTCAGCTATTCTGAATCAGCCAGACATGCCAATGTGGCTTTTTTCTGGATCACAGCGGATCTGGATCCGGCCGTGGATTATCATGGCTGGGTAACATCACGACTGGGAGTTGGGGAAACTCTGGTCCGGTTAAATGATCAATTGGAAATTGAGGGATGCATTGCGGACTCCTGGGAGAACCTGGATGATCATACGTGGAAGTTCCATATCCGGGATCAGGTGTTTTTCAGTACAGGAACTTTGGTAACGGCTGAGGAATGCAAAGCGTCTTTGGAGCGGGCTGTGGCCATGAATGACCGTGCGGCAGAGTATTTGAAAGTTTCGTCTATGGAGGCAGATGGACAGGAACTAGTGATTCATACCAGTGAACCTAATGCGGCACTTCTGAATAACTTGGCAGAGCCGGTGTTTGATATCATTGATACAAGTCAGCCGGAAGAGGTGATCCAGAATGCACCGGTCTCCACAGGTCCATATTTGGTAGCGGGATTCCTTTCGGAGCAAAAGGTTGAGTTGGCAGCAAATCCCAATTATTGGGGCGGTTCTGTTGGCTTGGATACAATTACGGTAACGCAGATCGTGGATTCCGATGCCAGAGTGATGGCTTTGCAGTCTGGGGAGATCGATCTTACCAATACCATTGACAATACCAGCGTGGTCTTGTTTAAAGGAAACCCAGAATACCAGGTTTCTTCGATTATCAGTCCAAGAGTCAATGTGGCATATATGAATCAGGCAGAGAGCAGTCCACTTCATGATGTAAAACTGCGCCAGGCCATTTCCTATGCAGTAGACCGGGAAGCGTATGCACAGCTGATTGGAGGCAGTGCTGCTCATGGTGTATATTCTGACGCGACTCCGTTCGGGAATGAACGTCTTACGTCTTATGGATATGATCTGGGCCAGGCAGAACAGATTCTGGGTTCTGCTGGATATGAGGATCAGGACGGTGATGGTTATCGGGAACTTCCAGATGGAAGTGAACTGACATTACGGTACTTGCAGGCGGCAGACCATGGTTCTGCTGATTCTTCCATTCTTGCGGCTGCAGTACAGTCGGATTTGAAAAAGGTTGGAATCCGTGTAGAGATTTTGTCGGTGGAGAATTTGTCCGAGTACCAGACTGCTGGTAATTTTGATTTTTATACGGGCAATGACAACTCGGCACCGACAGGAGATCCTCAGATCTGGTTGGAGACCATGTATACAGGACTGGGAACCTCCGGCAAGAAAAATCTGACCAAATTTCAGGATGACAGAATCGATGAGATTGTCCAGAACATGAAGGAAACATTTGAGACAGAGAAACGTTTTCAACTGGCACAGGAGGCTTCACAAATTTTGAATGATGATGCAGCAAGTTTATATCTGACGAATTCTTATCTGAATATGGTGTCTTCATCCAGAATTCAAAATGCCGTTCAGCCAGTGGCAGATTATTATTTTATTACAAAAGAGATTACGGTGAAGACAGAAAAGTGATGGGACAGATTTATGGGTAATATTCTGGAAGTACAGCAGGTGACAATTACATATAAAGATAACATCGCCGTAGAGAATGTGAGTTTTCAAGTAGCAGAGAACCAGATTTTAGCAATTGTAGGGGAGTCCGGAAGCGGAAAATCCACCTTGATCCGGGCAATTGACGGATTATTGCCGGAATCTGGAAAGGTGACGGAAGGAAAGATTCTCTACCTAGGGAATCTGCTGAATGATCCGGGACAGAAAAATTTGCAGAAACTGAGAGGCAAAGAAATTGCCATGATTTTTCAAAACCCAGGAGAATATCTGAATCCCAGAAGGAAAATCGAGAGTCAATTTATGGAAATACTAGATATTCATGGGACTGGGACACGGCAGGAAAAACGTTCACTGGCGCTTCAGATGCTGAACCGATTGAATCTTCCAGATGCGGAACGAATTCTGAAATCCTATCCGTTTCAGCTGTCGGGCGGAATGAACCAGCGTGTTGCCATCGCCATGGCAGTCAGTACGCGGCCAAAGCTGCTTTTAGCGGATGAGCCAACCAGCGCTCTGGATGTCACCGTTCAGGCACAGGTAGTAAAAGAATTATTGGAACTGCGGCAGACCTTTGGAACTGCAATGATTCTGGTGACCCACAACATCGCGGTTGCTTCGAAAATGGCAGATCAGATTGTGGTTATGAAATCTGGAAAAATTCAGGAATATGGAACCAGGGATCAGGTGATCTTAAATCCGAAAAGTTCCTACACAAGAGAATTACTGAATGCGGTTCCAGGATTGGAGGTGGCAGATGATTGAACAAATCCGAGAAGATGTGGATCCCGTTCTGGTTCTGGATCATGTCAGTAAATCTTATGAAATGAAGGATGGAGGGCATCTGACAGCAGTAAAAGACGTCAGTTTAACCATGAAATCCGGCGAATGTCTGGCAATTATTGGAGAATCCGGCTGCGGAAAGAGCACCTTGGCGCGTTTGGCTGCACATCTGGAGCCGCCGGATTCTGGAAGAATCATTTACCAGGGAGTTCCGATTCACCGTCTTTATAAAAATGGGTTCAAAGAATACCGAAGGCAGGTGCAGCTGGTTTTCCAGAATCCAGCCAGTGTATTCAGCCCGCGAATGCGAATAGGAACGTTTCTGATGGAGCCGTGGATCAACTACGAAAAGAAATCCCGAAAAGAAGCGGCGGAAATGGCCAGGTATTCTTTAAAAAGAGTGGGGTTACCAGAGGAGTATTTTTATAAGTACCCACATCAACTGTCTGGTGGAGAACTGCAAAGAGCCGTGATCGCCCGTGCCATAGCCATTCATCCCAAGCTGCTGATTTGTGATGAAGCAACCAGCGCGCTGGATGTTTCGGTGCAAAAGCAGATCATGGATCTGTTGCGGGAACATCAGCAGGAAGCCGGGATTTCTGTTCTGTTTATCAGTCATGATCTGGCTCTGGCAGAGAATTTCGGGGACCGGATCGCGGTGATGTATCTTGGGGAGATCGTAGAATGGCTGGAAGGCCGGCATTTAAGGAAGTACGCAGCACACCCATATACCAGGGCGTTGCTGGAATCGGTATTTTCTGTGTACGATGATCCGCAAAAGGAAATACCGATTCTTCCCGGAGAACCGCCGGATCCAATGGAATTACATGCAGGCTGTGTATTTAGCAGCCGGTGCAAGAAGGCGAAGCCAGAATGTTATCAAAAGAAGCCTCAAATGAGAGAAATTTCACCAGGCCATCAGGTTTCCTGTTTTTGTCTGGAATGATAAATCAAAAAGGAGAGTATAAGAACATGAAAAAATTATATTTTGAATGTGCGTCAGGAATCAGCGGTGATATGACGGTTGCAGCGCTTCTGGATCT
>CAKRWX010000077.1 GCA_934418055.1 uncultured Lachnospiraceae bacterium | reverse complement strand
GTTTTCGATGGCTGCCCCGATAGACTGCGCATTGCAGATATCCGACACCCTTTCATCGTTTGATAGTGCCTTATCGAGGCCTGAAGCCAATGGATTCACAACAAAAATCAGGACTGGGGCCTGTTTCATGATTTGAACCGTATGCTCCGCGCCACCGATATGCTCACGGCTCTCCGGAATGAACGGAGCAGACCTTTCGCGGCTGATACCGTCTTCCATCACACGGCATGCTTCATCTTTCGCGCTTCCCGTAACAACGATAAATTTCCACGGCTGCCGGTTTTTAGATGAAGGTGCCACAATCCCCGCCTGTAGAATCTGATCGATCAGTGCTTTCCTGACGGGTTCACTTTTATATTTTCGTATACTTCTTCTATCCCTTATAGCATCAATCATATTTATTATCCTAAGTCAATCTGAAGTTTGAACGTTTTGTACTTAGCTCCTTCATTTTACTGTGATTTAGTATATCACAGATTCCTGCGCCCTCTAAAACATCGTCCGGATCATCTCCGCCGCAATATTACTCCCCGACCGTCCATCACTCGGTGTTTTCGCCAGGGTTGCCATGTAACGGCTGTCTCCGTAGTAGGTCAGCTTGCTGTGTTTTCCGTCATCGGTGATCTCAAATCCCATATTTTGCAGCTCCCGTTTCAGGGATCCGCTCAGGGACTTATAGCCTTTCAGCAGATTTTTCAGCTTCTCAGCCTTTTCTCCGGCTGTTTTCTTGCAGTCGTTCTCGCGGATCACGTCTTCAATTACCGTATGTCTGCGTGTCTTTTCCTCGTACTTGGGTAATTCTGCCTCCAGCGCGTCCAGAAGAATTGCCTTGATCTCATCCGGGAAAAGCTCTGTTTCCTCGCCCAGGTACAGAATCGGTGCGGCATCCGTACGGTTTAATTTGGATCGCAGACCCTGGTTTTCATACTTTAAAGCTTCATTGGTTCTGGTGAGTTCCTCCACCTGCTTTCTTAAGCGGACCAGATCCTTATCTACAGAATCGAGAAGTTCATCGTTTTCCTCCCTCATACGCCTGGTTTCCAGTTCTGCTGTCTGAAATTCAAGAGTCCGAGCCTTCAGACGGTCTAATAACAGCGCATTATTCACGCCCTGCCAGGTATAAAGCGGCTCCGCCAGCTGCGCGTTACAATAGTCAATGACATTCCGCACAATGCGGTCTGCCAGCATTTTACCGCCATCTTCATATACGTGGTATGGAAATGTCCGGTTCTTTGCCGCCGTATTTGGATAATAGATTCCAACAGAACCATTCTTTTCATTCTGGTCCGCGCACGCTGCACTGAGCAGCGTATCTATCTGTGAGTTTTCTGCCGCCAGGACATGTGCAACCCCTTTCAGACGGTATGCCATATCCCAGGCATTCACCATTGGCGTTCCTTCTGCGTTTTTTGATACATAAACAATCGGAAGGTCATGCTTCGCCTGTCCATTGATCACATCAGTCAGATTGGGGACTTCTGTTTCTGTTACCAGAACAGGTTTTTCCGTAATCTGCAGATCACCGTCCGCACGCAGATATCCCTTTTCAATCAGAAGTCGGATAAAATACGGAGTAGAAAATGCAGGATCCATGATCAGCGCATCTTCCGTATAACTTCTGTCCAGCTGAATTGCCATTTTCATGGTATTAAAATTCATAATATAGTCGCTGTCCCAGATGGTACCGTTGGCCTCCACCTTCTCATAACGCACCGCTATAATGTTCTCATTCCGGTACTCCTCCAGCGCAAGCCACAGCTTGTCCGTCCCATATCGTGCGCTCCGCTCCCCGTTCCATACGATTCCCGAAATCACATTCTTCGGATGCGGGCTGTTCTGGTTCCACTCAATCACAGTCTTTATAAAATCATCCTGGGTAAAATTCTCATTTAATCTTAAAACAGTCGAAAACAGAATCATGGCGTTCTCCTTTGTGTGATATGCTTTTCTTATGATAACATAAAATCACAAAAAGAACAGTTTATTATTTACTTTCCCCTCCGGCACAAACTCCCGTTTTTTACAGATCTTGTCGGCATATCCTGTGGTGATCGGAAGGCGCATTTTCTGGGTAGAGCCTACGTGGAGCTGACGTTTTTTCTTACCTTCCGCATTTGTCAGACACCACTGCCTTCCCAAAGGCCATCATTTGCGGCATTCACAATGGCATCTATTTCCGTTGCCATGCCATTGCATAATCTCTTTCCCCGGTAGCTTCATCAATGCCATTGCACTGGATTTCAAACCCTTCTCTTTGATAAAAAGATATTGCCCGTGTATTTTTCTGATATACATTTAAGAGTAAATTGTTTCTTTTTCCCTTTACGTAGTTTAACAAAATTTTGCCTATACCTTGAGACTGCATTTCGGCAGAAACAAAAATACCTTCAATGTATTCGTCACTCAGCCCTACAAACCCCTGTATTTCCTGCTTATCCTCGTAAACATAGACAGTGGCCTGTAATAGCAGTTCTTTTACTAAATCAAAATTTCTTTTCCAATATTGAGCAGGGATAAAATAATGGGCCTTTATATTAGTATCCAACCATATATCTGCAACTTTATTTATATCCGCTTTTCGTAATTTTCTAATCATAACAGTGATGCTCCTCCATCTTCACAAGCTGATCTACACCCACGATATCGCCCGTGTCTTTACCCGTTTTCTTTTTGGCCTGTACATAAATATGCGGCATCTTCACATCGCAGATTTCATCCTTCGGCACGATAATGTAATCTCCCGGTTCGATTTCCAGCATGATGGAAAGATTATTATATCTCGCTCGCATTGTTTCGTCCGGTAGATCCTTTTCCCATTCAGACTGCCATCCTGCCTTAAACGTATCATACGAAGAATCAAGGGCCATGCCGTAGGTTCCCCAACCCTGTCTCAGCAGATGATGATTTACCAATTCTCTTCGAATCAGCTTAAAACGATCATCGTAATTTATTCGGAAAACGTAGTAATTACTCATTCCACTTCCCCTTCCACTCGACCACACTCTCCATGCTCTTTCTCGGTCTCGCTTCCGGAGCTTCATCCGGATATCCAAGCGCCAGAATTGCATACAGCTCGCCTCCGGCCCACTCGCTTAGTTCCTGTTGTGCAAAGAAAGAATTGCAGATCCAGAGACTTCCTAATCCCAGGTCCGTAGCTTCCAGTATCATGTTTTCGATGGCTGCCCCGATAGACTGCGCATTGCAGATATCCGACACCCTTTCATCGTTTGATAGTGCCTTATCGAAGCCTGAAGCCAATGGATTCACTACAAAAATCAGGACTGGAGCCTGTTTCATGATCTGAACCGTATGCTCCGCACCACCGATATGCTCACGGCTCTCCGGTATGAACGGAGCAGACCTTTCGCGGCTGATACCGTCTTCCATCACACGACATGCTTCATCCTTCTCGCTTCCCGTAGCAACGATAAATTTCCACGGTTGCCGGTTTTTAGATGAAGGTGCCACAATCCCCGCCTGTAGAATCTGGTCGATCAGAGCTTTCCTGACAGGTTCACTTTTATATTTTCGTATACTTCTTCTATCCCTTATAGCATCAATCATATTTATTATCCTAAGACGATCTGAATTTTGAACGTTTTGTAGACAGCTGGTAACTTACATTCTTCTACTCGCCCCACACATCAATCTGACAGCTCTTCATTGTCTCCAGTGCCGCCTCATGTTTTTCCGGCGTAACCCCGGCACAACAGCCTGCATCTACCGAAATTACCGCCTCTGGATACATGGCTTTCAAAATCAAAGCATTGGAAACCACGCAGATATCGGTACATACACCCACAAGATCTATTTCATCATGCTCGCCAAATCCACCCCAGTTAAGCCATCCAAAGGTCGGTTTATCTATGTACTCACAGCCTTCCACTTCCAGTTCCGGTATAATCTGCCAACCATCTGTGCCTTTGATACAATGTGTTACCGGAAGTTTTTTCCCCTCCGCTGTATCCAGATAATTTTCTTCATGCGTGTCCCTGGTAAAAATGATCCGATCACCACGATCCGCATATTCTTTGATTTTAGCCTGCACATTAGGAACAATGGCCAATGCTTCTTTGCTTCCAAGAGATCCTGTCACAAAATCATTCTGCATATCGATTACAATTAATACTCTGCTCATATTTTTTCCCTCCAGTTTTATTATATTGAGAACTTCGTTAAAAATTTCTTTTTTATGGTGATGATATTCGTCTGAAATAGATAGCGTATCTGATCACAGCTTCAGCATTCCGCTTTCAGCCAGTGCCCTGGCCTGAAATGACTTTGTTCCTTCTTCAAAAGCAATCCGGATTTTTCCTTTTGGCATTCCTGTGATCACGCCTTCTCCAAAGCGTTTATGCTCCACGACCATACCAACTCCGAGCTGCTCCAGAAATGCCTGATACGCTGTATCGGAAATTGTTTTCGGCTGTTCACGTTTTATTTTGAGCTGGTTCACTGCGACTGCTCTCTTTGGTATTTCCATTGGCTTTTTTAGAACCTTCCGCCCAAATAATTCATCACAAAAATCCGAACTTTGCGGCTTCATGGTAAATACATTCAGCTGATTTTTTGCTCTCGTAATCCCTACATAAAATAACCGTCGTTCTTCCTCATAGCTTTCCAGTTCTTCTTTGGCGGCCGTTCTGGGATTTTGTAAAACCTGATCCGGCAAAATTCCATCAATCACATCCAGCAGATACACCGTATCGTACTCCAGTCCCTTGCTGGCATGAATCGTTGACAAAATAAACGGGCAGCTGTAATCCGGCGGCTTCTCCTTTATGATCTGCTGCAGCTCACTCAGACGCTCCACCAGACGGATTGGTGACTCCTCCAATGCCGCAAGAATCCTTAAGGTATCCAGTTTGTTATCCTTAATCTCACTTCTGGTCAGGTAATCCTGATATCCCATGTACTGAACAATCCGGTAAATTGCCCGGCCAGCCGGTTCCTCCAGCAAATGCTTCATATGTGTCTGGATGGCGCTGATGCTTCCTTTTACATAACCATCCAGATCTCCATACTGAAGTGCTGCCTCCCAGACGGACAATTTCTGTTTTCTGCTGATATCCGCGATTTTATGGGCATCCTGTTTGCGCAGATATGTGCCAAGCTTATAATAAACCTGCAAAAACAAATCCGTATTCTGCGGATCAGCCGCCAGCTTTATGATATTGCTGATATCCATCACAACCCGGTTCGTAAAAAATGTCATGTCCGCATTGCGCATCCGATATGGAATTCTGTTTCGTTCCAGAAGATCGATCAACGGAAGAGCGCATTCATGATCCCGGTAAAGAACTGCAGTCTGGTTTGTGCACCCCGCTGCCACCTTCAAAAGATACGAATACTGCGCTTTTCTGTTCGCAACCGAAATCTCCCTCAGCTCCCTCTGCTTTGGCCTTGACGGACGCATATGTTTTTCATGACGCAACGTGTTTTTCTGGATAAAGCAATCCGCGGCCTGAACAATGTTCGCATCGGAGCGGAAATTTTCTTCCATCAGAAGAACCTTTGCCCCAGGATGATGCTGCTCAAACTCAAGCAGCGCCTCCGGATAAGCTGCACGGAATCCGTAAATACTCTGGTCCTCATCTCCTACCATAAAAAGATTTTCCGTTCTGGATGCCAGCAGCGCAATGATCGCATGCTGGATTTTGGAAGTGTCCTGGGCCTCATCCACACAGATATACGGATACTGATCCTGAAAATACTCTAACAGCCACGGAATTTTTCGCAGCATGTTGTAGGCATAAACCATCTGATCATCGTAATCCATCAGCTGGTTTTCCCGCAAATGACTGCAATATTCTTTGTAAATCGCAGAAATCTGAATCTCCGCCGTCTCATCCAACGCCTCAATTTCTTTCTCATCCAGCATCCGGTTTTTTATGTACGTGATCAGGGTCCGAACATTCTTCAGATCGCCTTCCGTCGGATAAACCCGCTCCGTTTTCTGATAGAATGCAGACAAAATCGCGGAAATCCGTTTCTCATCCGTGAGAAGCGAAAAAGCAGTCCGCCCCGTTTTCCGTCCATAATACTGAATCACCCTGGCGCAGATTCCATTAATGGTACGAAACTCCAGGCGGTCTGCCAGATCCTGCCCAAACCGACTCGCAAAACGCTCCGACATATCTTTTGTCGCCGCCACCGTGTATGTTACCGTCAGAATTTTTTCCGGAGCAATCCCCCTGCAAAAGATCATATAGCCCAGGCGGGCAACCAGCACCGTCGTTTTTCCTGATCCCGGGACCGCAAGAAGAAGCACCGGGCCAGTCACGCTCTGCACGGCACTTTGCTGCTGTTCATTCAGTTGTAAGGAAAATTGATTGTAAAATTCTGACCAGGTTAACATGATTTGATACCATACCTCTCAATCTTATCATACTTCTCTTTTAGACATTATACTCTAATTCCAATATATCTCTATCAAAATCTGACACAAATGTAAGCTGACACAACACGTTCCAATGAACGCATTTCTTATCTGTTTAAGATTTTCCTAATGCCAATTCCAACAGTTCCTCCGCTACAGCCGCAGATCTAATTCTCATCAGATTATCCCAAACATCTTCTTTTCCCAGCAGATTCATTCCTCCGTGCCATACAAGTTCATCATCAATCAATGCAAAATGTTCATTGACCTCATCTTTTAAAATCACCTGGATTCCTGCTTCTTCCATCTGTCTTATCATGGAATACTGGTATTCTGCGCTTCCATATGCG
This sequence comes from uncultured Lachnospiraceae bacterium, assembly GCA_934418055.1. Classification (GTDB taxonomy): domain Bacteria; phylum Bacillota; class Clostridia; order Lachnospirales; family Lachnospiraceae; genus UBA3402. The sequence continues at coordinate 2,739 of CAKRWX010000077.1, read as the reverse complement.
GCATCTTCCGGATTCAGAGTGATTACCGATATTTTACATCCGGCCTCTATTCGTTTGCTCGTGATATAAATCATCCGGTCTATCTTGTCCTGCGTAATCTGTGGACTGGAGATGATGACTTTCTTCTCTGCCTCTACCAGATCTCGTTCAAAAATATCTGCGTAATTACCGGAATCATAAATTGCATTTGCGTTTTGTTTTTCCAGAATCATATCAGAAATTACGGAATACCCTAAGCGTTTGTAGGTTCTGAGACGTTTTGTATACATAGCCTCAAACACCCGCAAATGTGCATCAATATAATCATATACCACTGCATCCTTTTTTCCAGCATAATCACGATGGAGCCGTCCCACATACTGCTCCAGTCTTCCCGTAAAAGAAACTGGCGCCGCCAGCATAAGCGTATCCAGTCTTGGAAAATCGAATCCTTCACCAATCTTCTGACCGGTTGCAATCAGGATCAACGATTCCTGATCTGGAATTTCCTTTAATTTTTGTCTGATCTCAGAGTTTTCTTTATCACTGTTGTCACCATACAGCAGGAACACATGATCTGCCGATACCGCCAACGCATCATACAGATATTTAGCCTGTTCCTTGTATCTTGTGAGAATCACCGGAGTTCGGCCTCTGGCTATCACTGTTTTTGTATCTTCAACAATCATGTTACTCCGCATCTGATTTTTACTGATCAGGTCATATGATCCCGTAATATCATTTTTCGATTCACTGGTATCAATGACTCTCGTAAATCTCGGAATCACAAAATGTCCGATGCCCTGCGCTTCGGCCCGTTCTTTTGCTGTATAACTGTGACGAATCGGACCAAGAAGCATGTAAATGACTTTCTCAAGATGATCGCCGCGCATCGGTGTAGCCGATACTCCATATACATATCTCGCATTTACCTTCTGCATAACTTCAACCGAGGTATTCGAACCGCAATGATGGCATTCATCCATAATTACCATGCCGTAGGAATTGATCCGTTCATTGAACTTGCCTCTGCTGTACATAGAACCAACCATTGCAACATCAATGATTCCTGTCAACGTATTTTTATTTCCGGTTAATATTCCGATTGCACTGTCACGACGTTTTTCCCGGCCGGTTTTTGTTTTATATACCGGCGGTTTCTCCTGAATCAGCAGAAATTTATTTAATTCTTCCACCCACTGCTCCAGTAAATCTTTACTTTGAAGCAGGATTAATGTACTGACCTTTCTTTGTGCAATCAGATAGCTGCATACAACTGTTTTTCCAAATGCAGTCGTCGCACTAAGTACACCGTAATCATGCTGCAGCATTTTATCTGCCGCAAGATCCTGACCTGCACGCAGATCTCCATTGAATGATACCCGAATTGGTCTTCCTTTTTCTCTGTGATCCGCAATATCATACGCAATGCCCGCTTCCTTGCAGGCATTCACCAAAGGCTCTCTGAGACCTCGCGGAATCTGTATGTATCCGTCCATATCTTTTCCCATATAAACTGCACTGAAATTATTATAATTGGAATAACCAAGTCTCTTATTTTTATAAAAAATCGGATTATCAAAAGCCGCCAGACTCCGAATCTGATTCTGAATTCTTGGCATAAGGTTCAGTGTATCAATATATACACCATCACCAAGAACCAGATGCATCGTTCCGACAACATCCGATTTATGAAATTTTGTTTCCCGCTTCCAAGGTTTGGGCCGTTTTCCCTCATCCACTGTCAAAATTTCCGATGTTTCAGCCAGTTCATTTTTCCATTTTCGCATAAATCCTTCAACATGCGCAATGGATAATTTTTCCGTGTGTTTGAAAAGGACATCCCACTGATCCGGATAAGCATTCCAGTTGCTATCAACAAATGCACTGTTTCCATTTTTTAATGCTCTTCCCTGAAGTGGCAGCGCAATCAAATTTCCAATACTGTTTGCCGTATCCTGGCTTGGGTACATTCTGTCATAATATTGAAATGATTTCATATTGATGGAAGCCTGACCACGATCAAGCAGTAAAAAGCCAAAATTACGGGCCAATGCCGCAGACACCGGGCGTTTAAAGAAAATCCACACATGTGCACCTCGTCCTGATCTGGAACGTTCCACCAGTGGAGTAATTCCATTCTTTTCGCACATCAGCCGAAGCGCATCCACTTCCTTATGCCATTCCTCTGTTTGATTGGCATAGTCCGTGGTTTCCGCTCCTTTTTCATGATTATCAAAATCAAACACGAGAAAACGGCAGGTTCCATCCGGAAGCAATGGATAGACACCAATCACATCGGTCCCATCTTCTTTGTAACCAGCTAAATGATCTACGATCTTCCCCACCGTAAGTTTTGTCCATTTTGTATTCTCACAGTCTTCACACCGAATCTTCTCTCCCCTTTGTCTGGGACAAATTCTGTCATTCCAGCGATGATCACACTGTGGAAAATAACCGCCATTCTTTCCCCGCTTCGCGTATACATCCGTTCGGCCCCAGAACATTGCAAAAAACTGATTCGCCATCTCTTCCGTGATAAACCTGCTGGCTATCCGCGCCCCCTGGTCAGGATCATATTCGGAAGTATCCTCGATTTTATCTTCAAACACATTATTTTCAGGAAAGGCAATGTTTGCCTTTTTCAGCTGTTCCTTTAAAGATTTATTCTCCGTCTGCAACTCTCTGACCTGTTGTTTTCATTCACTTTGATTCTACTAAATGGATTTCCTACACCTCCAGCAAATACTCCTGCAACTT
>CAKRWX010000076.1 GCA_934418055.1 uncultured Lachnospiraceae bacterium | reverse complement strand
CCCTTGATGGCCTTTAATTTCTCTACCATGCCTTCATCTGCCGGATTCTCAAGATCTAACAGGGTGTAAGCGTACTTGTCACGGCTCTTATTGGTCATATCGGAAATGTTCACATTGCCGGATGCTAAAATTCCAGTGATCTGGCCGATCATGTTCGGAACATTCAGATGTAACACAGCCACACGGCTTGCGGCCCGGCAGACACCCATATCGCAGTTTGGATAATTGACAGAATTGCGGATGTTTCCATTTTCCAGATAATCCATCAGTTCTTCCACTGCCATCTTGGCACAGTTATCCTCAGATTCCTCGGTGGAAGCGCCCAGATGCGGGATTGCGATCACATTCTTCATGGCTACAGACTTTGGATTCGGGAAATCTGTCACATAGCGGCGGACTTTTCCAGCCTCCAGAGCCGCTGCCATGGCGTCATCGTCCACCAGAAGGTCTCTGGCGAAGTTCAATACCACCACGCCGTCCTTCATCTGTCTGATGGTCTCTGCGTTGATCATGCCCTTTGTGCTGTCCAGCAACGGCACATGAACGGTAATATAGTCGCACTCCTGGTAAATGGTATCCACAGAAGTGATATGTTTTACATCACGGGATAAAGCCCACGCTGCATTGATGGAGATATATGGGTCATATCCATAAACTTCCATGCCAAGAGCTGCCGCGGTGTTGGCAACCTCCGCGCCGATGGCTCCAAGGCCGATGACGCCAAGCTTTTTGCCTTTGATCTCATAGCCTGCAAACGCCTTTTTGGCTTTCTCCACGCTTTTCGCGATATTGGCATCCCCTTTGTTCTCTTTGCACCACTCAATACCGCCGACTACGTCTCTGGCTGCCAGCAGCAGTCCGGCGATCACCAGCTCTTTGACGCCGTTGGCATTGGCACCTGGGGTGTTGAACACCACGATACCCTCATTGGCGCAGCGATCCAAAGGAATGTTATTGACACCAGCTCCGGCTCTTGCGATGGCAAGCAGGGAATCGCCAAACTCTGTCTCGTGAAGAACCGCGCTTCTCACCAGCACGCCGTCTGCCTTTGCCAGATCATCGGTCATTGCATAGTCATCGGTCAACCGGTCGGTTCCGTATTTGGAAATTGCGTTAAAGCAATAGATATTTTTCATTATTTGTGCGCCTCCTCAAAGTCCTTCATAAATGCCACCAGTTTCTCCACGCCCTCAATCGGCATTGCGTTGTAAATGCTGGCTCTCATGCCGCCGACGCTTCTGTGGCCTTTTAAGTTCACAAATCCTGCTGCGGTAGCTGCTTTCACAAATTCCGCATCCAGATCCGCGTCTCCAGTGACAAATGGAACATTCATGAGGGAGCGGTCTTTCTTCTCCACAGTTCCCTTAAATAACTGGCTCTGATCCAGGAAATCATAGAGGATCTTGGCTTTCTTCTCGTTGTATTCCTTCATGGCCTGTAAACCGCCTCTGGCCTTTAACCACTTAAATACCTTTCCGCAGATGTAGATGCCGTAAGCAGGCGGCGTATTATAAAGAGATTTGGCATCTGCGTGAACCTTGTACTGGCACATGGTTGGTGTTCCTGGAAGAACATCCTCCGTGATCAGGTCTTCCCGGATGATCACGATGACTACGCCAGCCGGTCCGATGTTTTTCTGGGCTCCGCCGTAGATCAGGCCGTATTTGGTCACATCCACCGGCTCAGATAAGAAACAGGAGGACACGTCGGCAACTAAAGTCTTGCCTTTTGTGTTTGGCAGTTCATGGAACTTGGTTCCGTAAATGGTGTTGTTCTCACAGATATAAACATAATCCGCATCCTCATCGATTGGAAGATCGGAGCAGTCCGGGATATAGCTGAAGGTCTTGTCTTCGCTGGAAGCGATGGCGTTGGCTTTGCCGTATTTCTGGGCTTCTTTCCATGCTTTCTTCGCCCACTGGCCTGTGATGATATAGTCCGCTATGCCGTGTTTCATCAGGTTCTGCGGAATCGCAGAGAACTGCAGATGAGCGCCGCCCTGTAAGAACAGCACCTTATAGTTGTCCGGAATTCCCATTAACTCTCTTAAATCCGCTTCTGCTTCCGTAATAATGGTTTCAAAGGCTTTAGATCGGTGTGACATTTCCATCACCGACATTCCGGTTCCTTTGTAATCTAACATTTCTGCTGCTGCTTCTTTCAGAACTTCTTCCGGCAGTACGGCCGGACCGGCTGAAAAATTGTACACTCTGCTCATAACCTTTTTCCCCACTTTCTTAAAAATATTTTTATATATGTGAAAAGGGCGCTGTAGTTTTGTCTACAGCAGCCCCTCTTCCACTCTACAGCTTCAAATCCGTATCATCAAAAGCGTCAGAGATCGCTGCCCCCGGAGATACCATCGGGAATACCTTGTCGTCGCAATGGATCTGGCAGTCGATGACTACCGGAATATTGAGCTCCATGGCTTCCTTCAGAACCGGTTCCAGTTCTTCCTTCTTCGTTACCCGGTAAGCTTTCGCGCCCATGGCTTCTGCCAGTTTCACGAAGTCTACCTGATCATTTAATATGGTATGCGAATACCGTTTTCCATAGTACAGATCCTGCCACTGGCGGACCATACCTAAAACGTGGTTGTTGATGATTACCTCAATAATTGGAATATTGTAACGGGTCGCGGTGGCGATCTCGTTCATATTCATACGGAAACATCCGTCTCCTGCAATATTGAATACCTTTTTGTCTTTCTTGCCCATCTTGGCACCCAGCGCGGCTCCAAGGCCATAGCCCATGGTTCCAAGACCGCCGGAAGTTAAGAAGGTATGCGGATTTTTGTATTTATAATATTGTGCAGCCCACATCTGATGCTGGCCAACCTCGGTAACGATGATGGCATCGCCCTGGGTCACATTGTAAATGCCCTCGATGATGGCAGGTCCGGTCAGAACCTCTTTGTTGTAATGAAGCGGATACATATCCTTCATGCGCTCGATATGAGCTACCCACTCATCATGGTTCTGCGGATCTAATCTGGCATTTAATTTTCTTAAAATGATCTTCACATCGCCGATGACGCTGGCGTCGGTCTCAATGTTCTTATTGATCTCTGCCGGGTCAATGTCGATCTGGAGAATCTTGGCATTTTTCGCAAACTTGCTGGCATTTCCTACGACACGGTCGCTGAATCTGGCACCGATAACCACCAGCAGATCGCACTCGGTGATACCAAAGTTGGAAGTCTTGGTACCGTGCATACCTACCATACCAGTATACAACTCATGGGTTCCATCAAACGCGCCTTTGCCCATCAGGGTATCTGCCACAGGAGCCTGGAGTTTATGGGCAAATGCCCTCACCTCTTCTGCCGCGTCGGAAAGGATCGCGCCGCCGCCTACCATGATAAATGGTTTCTGGGACTTCTTTAACATCAGCAGCGCCTGATCTAAGTCTTCCTCGGTGATGGTGTCCACCTGGCGCTCAATCACCTCTGGTTCTTTTGCCTCGTACTCGTAGCTTGCCGCAGTCACGTCCTTGGTGATATCCACCAGAACCGGGCCTGGACGGCCGCTCTTTGCGATCTTAAAAGCTCTTCTTAAAACATCTGCCAGCTTTGTGATGTCTTTCACAATGAAATTGTATTTGGTGATCGGCATAGTCACGCCGGTAATATCAATCTCCTGGAAGCTGTCACGGCCTAAGAGGCTGACACCTACGTTACAGGTGATGGCAACCACTGGAATGGAATCCATATACGCAGTTGCAATTCCTGTTACCAGGTTGGTAGCTCCAGGTCCGGAAGTAGCTAAGCACACGCCCACTTTACCAGTGGCTCTGGCATAACCGTCTGCCGCATGGGACGCTCCCTGCTCATGGGAGGTCAGGATGTGGGTGATCTCATCCTGATGTTTATAAAGTGCATCGTAAATATTTAAGATCGCTCCGCCCGGATAACCGAACACGGTATCCACACCCTGTTCCTTCAGGCACTCTACAACGATCTCTGCTCCAGTCAATGTCTGCATAAACCCTCATTCTCCTCTGTTTCGTTTTTGCTCTGATCCGAACGGCTCCACAGCCAGTCACCGGGCCGTTCCTTCTGATTTTTACTCGTCAGCCAGAATTGCTCCCTTATCTGCGGAAGTTACTAACTTGCGGTAACGTTTCAGATATCCAGTTACCTCTTTTACCTTTGGTGTCCAGTTCGCGCGGCGTCTTGCCAGTTCCTCATCGGATACCTTCATATTGATGGTGTTGGCATTGATATCGATGGAAATGATATCGCCCTCTTCTACCAGTCCGATCGGACCGCCTGCAGCTGCCTCCGGGCTTACATGTCCAATGGAAGCGCCTCTGGATGCGCCGGAGAAACGTCCGTCTGTGATCAATGCTACGGAAGATCCCAGCCCCATACCTGCGATAGCAGAGGTTGGATTCAACATCTCTCTCATACCTGGGCCGCCTTTTGGTCCCTCGTAGCGGATGACAACCACATCGCCAGCCACAATCTTGCCGCCCTTGATGGCTGCAATGGCGTCTTCCTCACAGTCGAAGACTCTTGCAGGGCCTTCATGCTGCAGCATCTCCGGAACCACTGCGGAACGTTTTACCACGCAGGAATCCGGTGCGATATTGCCCTTTAATACGGCGATACCGCCAGTCTTGGAATATGGGTTATCTACGGTACGGATAACCTCTGGATTCTTATTGACACTGTTCTTGATGTTCTCGCCTACTGTCTTGCCGGTAACGGTCATGCAATCCAGGTTCAGAAGTCCTAACTTGCTGATCTCTTTCATAACGGCATAGATACCGCCTGCCTCATTTAAGTCTTCCATATAAGTTGGGCCTGCTGGTGCTAAATGGCACAGGTTTGGTGTCTTGGCGCTGATTTCATTGGCAATATCCACATTTAACTCCACGCCTGCCTCATGAGCGATGGCTGGAAGGTGGAGCATACTGTTGGTGCTGCATCCTAATGCCATATCCATGGTCAGGGCGTTGCGGAATGCTGCCTCGGTCATGATGTCTCTTGGGCGGATATTTTTATTTACCATATCCATCACAGCCATACCTGCGTGTTTTGCAAGACGGATTCTCTCGGAATATACGGCTGGAATGGTACCGTTGCCCTGTAAGCCCATACCCAGAACCTCAGTCAGACAGTTCATGCTGTTGGCGGTGTACATACCGGAGCAGGAACCGCAGGTTGGGCATACCTTATTCTCAAATTCACATACATCTTCTTCCGTCATAGTGCCAGCTGCATAAGAACCAACTGCCTCAAACATGCTGGAAAGACTTCGCTTCTGGCCTTTTACGTGACCTGCTAACATTGGGCCGCCGCTGACGAACACCGTCGGGATATTTAAACGGGCTGCTGCCATTAAAAGTCCAGGAACGTTCTTATCGCAGTTCGGGATCATAACCAGACCATCGAACTGATGGGCCATAGCCATACACTCGGTGGAATCAGCAATCAGATCTCTGGTTACTAAGGAATATTTCATTCCAACGTGTCCCATGGCAATTCCATCGCAGACTGCGATAGCCGGGAACACAATTGGGGTACCGCCTGCCATGGCGATTCCCTGTTTTACTGCCTCTGTGATCTTGTCCAGATTCATGTGTCCTGGAACGATCTCATTATAGGAATTGACCACACCGATCAATGGTCTGGCCATCTCTTCTTCTGTTAAACCCAGCGCACGGAATAAGGATCTGGCTGGTGCCTGCTGCATACCCGCTTTTGCATTATCACTTCTCATGGTATTTCGTCTCCTTCTATTACTTCTGTAATGATCCTGTGAATATTCGATCTAAATTTGTCGTTCTATCTTATGCGTGGATCCGCTCTGCGATCAGATCGCCCATCTGGATGGTGCCGACCTTCGTGCATCCCTCAGAATAGATGTCACCGGTACGGTAGCCTTCGGTCAGTACCTGCTGAACTGCCATTTCAATCGCCTCTGCCTCCTTGTCCATGTCGAAGGAATAGCGGAGCATCATCGCTGCGGAAAGAACGGTTGCGATCGGGTTTGCTAAGTCTTTGCCTGCAATATCCGGTGCGGAACCGTGGCTTGGCTCGTAAAGGCCAAACCTGGTCTCATTAAGGCTTGCGGAAGATAACATGCCAATGGAACCGGTGATCATGCTGGCTTCATCTGAAAGGATATCTCCGAACATATTCTCGGTCAGAACCACGTCAAACTGTGCCGGGTTCATGACTAACTGCATGGCGCAGTTATCAACTAACATATGGGAAAGCTCTACTTCCGGATAATCCTTTGCCACTTCCTCTACCACTTTTCTCCAAAGTCTGGAAGAATCCAGTACATTGGCCTTATCGACACTGATGACTTTCTTTCTTCTCTTCATAGCGATGTCGAATGCCTTGATGGCGATCCGGCGGATCTCATTTTCATTGTAAGTTAAGGTATCGGTGGCTGTCAGAACGCCGTCCACTTCCTCGGTGTGACGCTCTCCAAAATACAGACCGCCAGTCAGCTCTCTCATGATGACCATATCAAAGCCTTCGCTGCTGATCTCTTTCTTTAACGGACAAGCGTCTGCCAGTTCTTTGTACAGATAAGCTGGACGGATGTTGGCAAATAAGCCAAGGCCCTTGCGGATGGCTAATAAACCAGCCTCAGGTCTTAAGTTTGGTGCCACATCATACCAGCGGGAATTACCTACATTACCGCCGACAGCGCCAAGTAACACGGCGTCTGCTGCCTTGGCAGTTGCTAATGCCTCATCGGTTAACGGAACTCCATACGCATCAATGGAACATCCTCCCATCAGGATTGGAGTGTAGTCAAATTTATGACCAAACACCTCTCCGACTTTATCAAGCACTTTGCATGCCTCTCTGACGATCTCCGGGCCAATTCCATCTCCCGGTATGGTTACGATCTTACATTCCATTGCTGCTGTTCCTCCCATTTTCTCTTTCTTGAAGCTATGAAAAACCCCTCACAGTCACGCTTTATCAATATAACAAGTTAAAACATTGGGTTATTTCTTTTCATAATATCTCATTTGTCCCAAGATTTCAATAAGGCAGCTGAAAATTCCGATAAAGTTATTTGGAATTTTATTCATAACTTGTGGTTATACCTGGACTATTTTCTATAAAATGTTTTCAGATGTGCCTTTAATTTTTCCAGATCCCCATCTGCAAAACAGTAGCCGTCCATGCCTGTAGCCTTCGCCCCGTCGATGTTGTCCTGCAGATCATCGATGAAGAAGCACTCCTGTGGATCTAATCCGAAGCGCTCATAGAAATGCTCGTACATCTCTTTCTGCGGCTTCATGCATTTCACCTCTGCGGAATAGAAAATACCGTCGAAGCACTCCCAGGCCGGGATAATATTCTTGTACCAGGTAACCATACGCAGGGAGGCGTTGGAACAGAGATAGATACCGAAGCCCTCTGCCTTTAATTCCCGCACCAGTTCTTCCATGCCCGGCACTTTCCACATACAGTATTCATTCCAGTGTTCCAGGCATAATCTGGCCATTTCCTTGGCGTGATCGTCCGGCAGACGTTTCTGCATCCGTTTTAAAGCAGCCTCCTCGGTGATCAGGCCCATATCCAGCATCAGCCACTCCGGTGACACGAACACAGAGGTACATACTTTTTCCATCTCCGCCTCATCGGTCATGAAATGGCGGCAGACCTTCATGGAATCGTAGCGAACCAATACATTTCCCATATCAAATACGATGTTTTTGATCATAAATTTTCTCCTTTATAGCAGAAAATCCCGTCCAGCTAGTAAAACGGGACGGGATCTCAGTTTGTTATTTATGCCTCTGGTTTCTCAACCTGAACGATGGCAGTTTTCTGCATCGGGATACGGCAGTTTTTGTTGCTGCCGAACTCAACGATCACAGTATCGTCTGTCATATCAATGACAACTCCGTAAAAACCACTGGAAGTCAGGACTGTGTCACCTACTGCAACACTTGCTAATAACTCAGCCATTTTCTTCTTCTCTTTGTTCTGTGGACGGATTGCTACGAAATACATCAGACCGATCAGGAATGCAGCGTAGACTACCCAGAATCCAATTCCGTTCATGTTTTTTCCTCCTTGACTGGTCTCCTGACGCCTCGCTCCAGGAAATCCAATTATCTTTTTCTTTTAATTTTCTCCACGCGCCATGCCTTCCAGCTTTTCTGCCTTATAGTCCTCATAACGGTGTGCTTCGATCGCGTCGCGGATCTCTTCCATCATTTTATTATAAAAATACAAATTATGCAAGACACATAATCTCATTCCGAGCATTTCTTTCGCCTTGAACAGATGGCGGATATAGGCTCTGCTGTAAGAACGGCAGGCCGGGCACTGGCATCCTTCCTCGATTGGACGGTGATCCAGCTCGTACTTCTGGTTGAATAAATTCATCTTGCCGTGGTTGGTGTATACATGGCCATGGCGTCCATTTCTGGTCGGGTAGACACAGTCAAAGAAGTCCACGCCTCTTGCCACACCCTCTAAGATGTTGGCTGGAGTACCAACGCCCATCAGGTAAGTTGGTTTCTCTTTCGGCAGATACGGAACGGTCTCGTCTAAGATCCGGTACATCTCCTCGTGGGTCTCGCCTACTGCCAAACCGCCTACTGCGTAGCCATCTAAATCCATAGCGGAAATGGTTTTCGCATGGGCGATACGGATGTCCTCATAGACAGCGCCCTGATTGATGCCGAACAGAAGCTGCTCTTTGTTGACTGTATCTGGAAGCGCGTTCAGTCTTGCCATCTCGTTCTTACACCGCTCCAGCCATCTGGTGGTGCGGGCAACAGAATTCTCCACGTATTTGCGGTCCGCCACGCTGGATGGACACTCATCGAATGCCATGGCGATGGTGGAACCTAAGTTGGACTGGATCTGCATGCTCTCTTCTGGTCCCATGAAGATCTTGCGTCCGTCGATATGGGAGTTAAAGTACACGCCCTCTTCTTTGATCTTTCTCATTTTAGCCAGGGAGAATACCTGGAAACCGCCGGAATCGGTTAAGATCGGCCGATCCCAGTTCATGAACTTATGAAGTCCGCCGAACTCCTTGATCAGCTTGTCACCGGTACGCACATGCAGATGGTAGGTATTGGATAACTCCACCTGAGTGCGGATCTCACGGAGATCATCCGTAGAGACCGCACCCTTGATGGCAGCAACCGTACCCACATTCATAAATACCGGAGTCTGGATCTTGCCGTGAACGGTGGTCATCTCCGCCCGTTTCGCCCGGCCGTCAGTTGCTATAATCTTATATTCCATGATTATTTCTCTTTCTTATGGGTGGTCATGACATACCATAAAGCGCCTGTAATGCATACGGAAGAATAAGTACCGCATACGATGCCGACGATCAGAGGCAGTGCAAACTCACGAACGGAGCTTACGCCCATGATAAACAGTACGATAACCATGACAACAGTTGTTAAAGAAGTATTGATACTTCTGGTAAAAGTCTGGGTGATACTTAAGTTCACCAACTCTGCCAGGCTCTGTTTGTTGGTCTTGACCTTTAAGTT
>CAKRWX010000075.1 GCA_934418055.1 uncultured Lachnospiraceae bacterium | reverse complement strand
GTTAAACAAACAAATTCCGGAGATGTGTAAATTCATAAAAAGGTCCTGCTGACAGGGTAAATTCCGGCAGCAGGACCTTCAAAAAGTTTAGATAGTTTAAGAGTTAAACAAACGGAGAAGAGTGGAAATGAGAGAGAAAGAGTTTCATTACAATTGGTGGGGAAAAGGAGACATTGATGCCTCTCTGGGAATCTTTTTTGATGGATTTTCCAAGGTTCTGACAGCCGTTGGAATCATGACAGCCGTGTTTGGTATGCCTATAGCGGACGTGATCGGCAAGGTGGTTCCTGGTATCGGTATTTCGATCTTTGTAGGAAATATGTGGTATTTCTTCGAGGCATGTCAGCTTGCGAAAAAGGAAAAACGTCAGAATGTGACGGCACAGCCCTTTGGAATCGGCGCATCCCAGCTGTCTGGCTGGCTGTATCTGATCATCGGCCCGGTCTACTGGCAGACGAAGGATTCGACGCTGGCGCTGCAAGTGGGTATCGTGGCAAGCTTCCTGGGTGGTTTTATTGAGATTCTTGGCGGTATCGCCGGAAGATGGATCATTACCTACGTTCCTAACGCAGCTTTGATGGGCAATATGGCTTCGGCTGGCCTGGTATGGCTGTCAGTTGTTGGAATCGCCAAAGAGGTTCCGGTTATGATCAGCACCTCTGCAGCAGGAATTCCAGTGATCAAAGAGAAGATGGAAGAAGAGTATTTCATCGTAGGACCGGTAAAGGATAAGAGCGAAGTCACCGACGAGATGATCGCCGAGATGAAAGCAAACTCCGACAAGATCCTGGTAATCGCAACTGGCGATAAGGCACCGGATTCCCACGTAGCACTGTACATTATGAAGAAATTTGGTCTGGACAAAGTCCTGGTTGAGACTCCATCCTACATGCACTATCTGGTATCCCAGAAGCTGATGGATGAGCTGTTCTTCAACTATTCCTGCATCTATGTAGGCGGGCAGGCACTGACCATCGGTAAATTCGGCAAAGAGTTTACCTCCACAGATCATCCGCATACCCGGATGCTGAGCATTCATACCCACAGTGATCATTTCTTCTACTTCCGTCATCAGCTGATTTATGATTGATTGTCCGGCAGGTCCGTGCACTTGCTGTGCGGGCCGTCGGTGAATAAGACGAGAGGAATGTAAAGATCATGCCATGTATACAGATTAAGACCAATGTAAAGACCGATGCCAAAGCAGCAGAGAACATCAAACAGACTCTGGGCCAGGCAATCAGTAATTTTCCTGGTAAAAGCGAGCAGTGGCTGTTAGTGTCTATTCAGGATGACTGCACCATGTTTTTCGGTGGCCAGGGCGAGAAGCCGGTTGCGATGGTAGAGGTGGATATCTTAGGTTCATCGATTGATAAAGCTGGTTCTGTGAAGATCACGGAGAAAGTGACTGAGACACTGAATCAGAATCTGGGCATTGCGCCGGATGATATGTACATCCGTTACCGGGCTTCTGAAGATTGGGGCTGGAACGGGACGAATTTCTAGGGAAAATTAGAAGATTCATGATATGAAAAATGGAACTCCTTCGTCTGAGGGGGTTCCATTTTTTATACGCTTACATGGCAGAAAGGGACGCGAAAAATTCTTCAATGGCTTTTCGGGAAGCGCCGAGGATCGGCCCCTCGTTGCCTAGGGTGGAAAGCAGGATCTCCTGGGTGTGGGTGATCGGCAGGATGATCACTTTCATGATCTCCGGCAGCAGATACGGAAGGGCCTGCAAAAGCCGGGAGTTTAAGATGATCATCTCACTGTTCATAAAGAAAATGATATTGGACAGTCCGATGGCCAGGTTCTTGATGAAGCTTTGCAAAACCTTTAAAGCGGCCGGATCCTGCTGTTTGACCAGCTCGATGTAGTCCTCAATGTCGTGGATCGGAGTCTCCCGGAGACGGTTGGTCTCGTCGATCAGGCTCTGGTCAGAGCAATACTGCTCCCAGCAGCCATATTTGCCGCAGGAGCACTGTCTGGTCTCCCGGATGTTGACGGTGTGGTGTCCTACCGCGTTGGCGAATCCTAAATATCCACGTACTAAATTGCCGTGGGTGATCATGCCGCAGGAGATGGTGTCGGAGATGGAAAGAACCGTCAGCTCCTTGTATTGCGGATACAGTCGGGATTCCATGGCAGCCCCCAGATTACCATCATTGTCGATGTAGACCGGAACCTGGTAGCGCTCGCATAAAAGGGAACGGATGTCCACGTTGTGCCAGTCAAACTGGGGAATAAACCGGATGACACCGTCCAAGTCAACGATGCCCCGGATCGCCAGGCTGATGCCGAAAAGCCCGTAAGTGGAGACCGGCATCTGGGCCACCAGCTGGTCGATGGAAGAACAGAGGCTGGCGTACACATTGGAAAATGCGATGTCCCGGATGGCGAAGGAGCTTCTGGCAACGATCTCATTTTTGATATTCACCAGGATCAGATTCACCCGCGTCACGCCCATGTCCACAGCGATACAGTATCCGGCGCTTTCTGCCAGCGTCAGAATGATGGGCTTGCGCCCGCCGTTGGAGTCCCCGGTGGTATTCTCCTCCACCAGCCGCAGGTTCATCCATTCTTTCACGATGGTGGACACAGTGGCCTTATTCAATCCCGTATCTTCCGAAATACGGGCTCTGGAAATGTCTTTCTTACCCAGGATATGGCGGATGATGGTCAGCCGGTTGGCAGTACGAATGTCTTTGGTCTGGGAAATTTTCATGGGAACACCTCCGGAGGCGTCATTTTTATGAATGACACCGGTTATTTTCGCGGACTGTGCAGTGAGCGAGTCGATTATTTGTTGTTAATAGTTTACCATGAAAAGGGAAGATTGACAATTATTATAGATATGGTATAATAAATAAGTTACTACAGTTGGTGAGTGGTGGAAAATAGTAACAAGAATTATGATTCATTTGCGGAACTGGTGGAATTGGCAGACATGCAAGATTTAGGTTCTTGTGCCGAGAGGCGTGTGGGTTCGAGTCCCACGTTCCGCATAAAGTTAGGCTTTTCAAGGAGTTGTGACTCTTTGAAAAGCCTTTTCTTTTTAGCACTTGTGATGTTTTTTTCGGCGATCGGAAATTTCCAGGCCGAGTCCAGTTGCCAGAGAACTGAAACCGGCAAGTGCAAGTCCTAAAACACCCATACGGTTTAAACCGGTCTGAGGTAGTCCGCCCTGCTGATTATGGATTTCTGTCAACGGTGCTTGGACGGTTCCGACTGTTGTGGCTTTTTGAGCGATGCCTGTAACTGCAGAGAGGTTTGAAGTTTCGATGTATTTTAGGCTTGTCAGTTTTTCGCGTTGTACGATGCTGATAAGGGTATCCAGATTCAGGACAAGATCAAGGCCATTGGGCTTTTTCAAGGTACCATCTGAATTTAATCGGTCGCGCTCTGTACCTGTTGTTATATTATGTTCATGATTGTAATACTCAGCTTCAGCCTTATCCCAGAAAAAGCGGTCACAGGTCATGGCAGAAACAGCAAAAACAGATAGACCGCTGATATCATAATAAGTTTTTCCATCTTTTATAATAGATGGTATTTCACGGCCGTTCTTATCTTTAAATCCCTTCAAACTATATGCTTTATTGCCGCAGTAGTAGGTCCCTTCAGGATAGACAATAGATGAATCCAAAGTGACAGTGAAGCCGTTTTTTTCTCTTTTTTCGTTTTCTAATACGATATAGAAAGAAACAGTTGTCTGATCTTTATCCAGATGCAAATTAGTACCGTTTATTGCAGTGAATTCATATGTACCCTTATCCAAGGAAAGAACCTGATCTGGGGCAGAACTGTTTTTTCTGTAGGTCAGACCATATTTGTTAGGATCTGCTTCGAAGGCTTCTTTGCTGGTATATACACCAGATACGGTATAATTGCCTTTATTGGGAGCAGAGATCAAATTTCCATTGCTATCTTTCTCCATGGCGTTTGCGGCAGAGAATTTAACGTCCAGGTGATCTAATTTGTCCGTATTATAAAATTGACCAAATGCCATTGAGGAGTCCAAATTTCCCCAATCTGTGGTACCAGTGGTCTGGGCAAGAAGTTCATCTTTTCGTTTATTGTATTGACGAATCAAATGATTGTATTCACCAATGAATGTACCATAGGAATCAACCAGTTTGTTGTATTCGTCCACTTGTTGGTTATATTCCTGTACCTTGTTACGGTAGTCTTGAGAATTTACATCAGGAATTGTGTTTTTTAGGTTTTCCAATTTGCTTTTTGCATTGTTGATCAGTGAGAACTGATCTTCAAGATTTTTCTTTTTCTCCTGCAACGATGTGATGTATCCTTTCAGTTCAGCATCGTGTTCCTCGCTAAGACCATTCAACTCATTCATAGCCTCCTGATTGCTGCCTGGGGTATCAACAGAAGGATTTGCAAGATCATTTTCAATTGTATTGTTTTTGTCAGCAACCTCATTGTTTTTATTAGAGATGTTATCGTTGTCCTTTTGAAACTGCTCTTTTTTCAGCCCTTAATGCTTCATTGTAAGATTCCGCGGCTTCATTGTAGCTTTTAACAGCTTGATTGTAAGCATCGGCAAGTTGCTGTTTGCCTTCTTCACTGATATCCTGCTGTTCGTTTTCTTTGGTGACGGTATCGTTGTAATCTTTAGCAGCATTGTTCTGATCTTTTATAGATTCATTCCAATCCTGCGTTTGTTTAGAAACAATGGTATTAATAGAAGAAATTACTTCTGTGAGATTGCCATTGCTATCGGATCCTGTATTGTTTACAGTCTCGTTGGTTTCAGTGGTGTCAAAGTCACTGGTTGTTTCGGTTATGTTTTCAGCAGAGTCTGCTGTATTTTTTATTGTTGATGGGATAGTGGCATCTGAATTGTCATTTGATTTGTTTTCTGTGGAGACTAGGTTGTGTGTATTCTTTTCTTCAGAATCAGAAACAATGCTATCGCTTGTGGGCTGAGTGCTATCTGAGATAATATTGTCTTTTTCTGCATCGATAGCAGTATTTTCAATGCCTGTATTCTCTGAAGAACTGTTATCAGATTGAACGTCAGAAAGAGCATGATTTTCTTTTATAGATGTATTGCTCTCAGAATTTTTTTCATTGCTCTGGGTATCCGTAACTGCTTCTGCTGTATGATCTTGGGCAGCTTGTGGTTCTTGGGTTTCTTCTGCATGAGCCGTGACTGGATGAGCCATTACGCCAGCGGTGATGGCAACAGTAAGGGCTGCAAGTTTCATCTGTTTGTTTTTCATGATGAGTCTCCTCCATTCTCATTCTTCGGCGAGTAGTATATCATGAAGATAAAAGAAAGAGAATGGATTTTAT
Source organism: uncultured Lachnospiraceae bacterium (assembly GCA_934418055.1). Taxonomy (GTDB): domain Bacteria; phylum Bacillota; class Clostridia; order Lachnospirales; family Lachnospiraceae; genus UBA3402. Next base: position 4,217 of record CAKRWX010000075.1, on the reverse strand, counting down.
TGCGTTCTTACCTATACATTTCTGGAAAAAATTAACATTTTTGATGAAAATGGTGTTTATCAATCGATTTATATTTTGGAGATATGATAATTAAGACAGACATTAAGATAAGTGAATCGCGATTCCCCCCAACGCCTCCACGTCCGTTTCCTGATGGGTACTGAGCAGCACCAGCTTCCCAACACATTTTCTTTTCAGATATTGGATCACGTCCATCCGTGTCTCTTCGTCCAGTCCAGTAAATGGCTCATCCAGGATCAGAAGGTCAAAGGGCGCAAGAAGAGCCCGGCAGATGGCGGTACGGCGTTTCTGGCCGCCGCTTAAGGTGTAGACAGGGCGTGTCATGGTGTCCAGGGGGAGAAGAGTCTGGAGTTCTGCGGTGACCTGTTTTCTGGTGAGAGCGGGATCTGCGGTCAGTAGAACATTGTCTAAAGGGGTGAAGGTCTCACAGAGACGGTCTTCCTGGAAGACGGCGCTGATGCGGATGCCGTCAAGGCCGGTGATCTGGCCGCTGTCGGCGGATTCTAAGCCCATCAGGATCCGGAAGAATGTGGTTTTTCCCTTGCCGGAAGGGGCCATCAGGCAGTAGATGCTGCCGCTTTTCATTTCCAGGGACAGATGGTTCAGCACGGGAAGGTCTCCAAAATGCTTGGAGAGATCATTTACCAGTAATTTCATGAGAGGATTCTCCTTTCAAGGCAGGTTTCATAGGAGGCGGGCAAAGTCTGGAGATCAGGAACAGGACGATCCGTTCAAATACGGCGCTGATCAGAATGATCACCAGGGTCCAGGCGAAAAGATCGGCGGTTTCCAGATAGATCTTGGACAAATAAAGGTGTTCGCCGATGGAGTGCTCCGGCAGACCGATCACCTCCGCCGCCACGCCGGATTTCCAGCTCATACCAAGGCTTATGCGGCAGGCTCCAAGCAGGTACGGCACCAGGGCCGGGAGATAGATATAGCGGATCTTTTTCCACAGGGAAATGCGGAAGACCTGTGCCATTTCCAACAGTTTCCGGTCGGTGCTTTCCAGTCCGGCGATGGTGTTCACATAGACAATGGGCAGAACCACGATAAACGCGATCACAATGGAAAGATTGCGGGAACCGGCCCAGATCAAAGCCAGGATCACAAAGGAAGCAACGGGAACGGATTTGAAAAAGAGCATGGGCGGTTCCAGGAAATCCCGGATAAATGGGATACTGTATGCAAGACTGCCAAGAACCAATCCGGCGAGAAATGCAGCCAGAAATCCTGCGCTGATCCGGAAAAAGGAGTGGAACACGGAATTCCAGAAATCGTGAGAGGGGAGTAATCCCCATAAGGTCTGGAGGGCCTCGATGGGCCCTACCAGCATAATGGAGTTATGGACGGCCGTGGCAGTGATCTGCCAGATGGCCAGCCATAAAAGAATGATCAGAGTTTTTTTCCATTTATTCATGAATGTAATAGAATCCTTCATCTGGAAGCTGTCCGCCGATGGAAGTTGGATCCAGGTCAAACAGAACACTTAAGTAACCGGATACCTTGGTCTGCATATCGGCACCGTCGATGTAAGTGATGTTGCAGTAAGGGATTGCCTTGGCTGCAACTGGCGCTTTCTCGATGATTCCGGCGTCAGCCACTAACTGGGCAGTCTCTTCTACATTGGCATTGGCAAATGCAGCGGATTCCTCATGCTCTTTTAAGAAGGTATCAACCGCGTCAGCCTGATTCTCGATTACTTCCTTGCGGCATACGGTAACGCCGGTCACCAGGGCGCTGCCATTTTCCGGCTGTGTCTTTTCCCACTCCTCGGTGAGATTCAATACCATTTTCAGGTTCTCATTCTGTGCCATAGCGGCAGTTACGAAAGGCTGTGGAAGTAAGCCGATGGCGTCTGCATTTTCTTTTAAGACAGCAGCTACCTCGGTAGCCTCGGATTTATATTCGATGGTCAGATCATCGGAAGTCATGTCGTTGGCGCTTAATAAATACTGGAGCACGTAATCTGGAGTGGTGCCTTTTCCAGTCATGTATAAGGTCTTGCCCTTTAAATCAGCGATGCTCTGGATGGAGTCGTCAGCGGCAACCACATAGAGAACGCCCAGGGTGTTAATGTCGATGACTTCCACGCCCTGCTTGGTCTTCTGGTATAGGATGCTTGCCATGTTAGCTGGAACCAGTGCGATGTCCAGATCACCGGATACCATCTGTGCAGCCAGCTCGGAAGCATCTGTTACCATGGTAAAGTCGTAAGAACCCTCAGATTCACCCTTGGAAGCCTTGTCCATCAGGGATACCAGACCCATGGTGGTCGGTCCTTTTAAGGAGCCGATGTGAAGAGCGGCTTCGTCAGCAGAAGTCTCCTCTGCGGTTGTCTCAGCAGCTGTGGTTTCCTCGGCAGTAGTTTCGGCAGCGGAAGTCTCCTGAGCTGTGGTTTCTGGTGCAGCGGTGGTCTGAGTCGTGTTTGCAGTAGAGCATCCAGCCAGAGACGCTGCGGTCATGGCGCAGGCCATGAGCATTGCGAGTGTTTTTTTCATAAAATATTCCTCTCTTTCTGTACCGCCTTTTCTGTCAGAAGAAAACGGATTCTTCTTCCGGGTTAGTGCGGCCAACGTCATTATATCATAGAAAATTGAATTGATAAATAGGGGAGCGCATGAGATAATAATAATAGCGATGCCGTACAACGGCATCTTATGAATGAGCATGGCGAAAACGCGAAGAAACAAACTGTATGGTATATACATATTGGGGGTCAAATATATGGGAATCATCGATTTAAAAGCGTCCAGATGCAAGCATTGTTACAAATGTATCCGTAACTGTGAAGTAAAGGCGATCATGATCCGGGATGGCAGGGCGGAGATCATGGAGGACCGGTGTATTTTATGTGGAACCTGTCTGCAGATCTGTCCACAGTCTGCCAAAACTCTGGTCAGTGACCTGGAACGGGTCAGAGGCTTTCTGGCAGATGGAGACCGGGTGGTGGTATCTATGGCGCCATCTTATATGGGGCTTTTGAAATTCAAGGAGCCTGGTCAGGTGAAAGCAGCTCTGAAAAAGCTGGGATTTGCGGATGTGCGGGAGACGTCCGAGGGGGCAGTTCTGGTGACAAGAGAGTATGCAGCTCTTCTGGAGCAGGGAACCATGGAGAATATCATTACCACCTGTTGCCCAAGTGTCAATGATCTGATCGAGATCTATTATCCAAAGCTGGTGCCGTATCTGGCGCCTGTGGTCTCACCGATGATCGCCCATGGGCGCCTTCTGAAGAAGGAGTATGGAGCGGATACGAAGGTGGTATTTTTAGGTCCGTGTATCGCCAAGAAGAAAGAATCCATGGATCTGCGGCATAATGACTGTATTGATGCGGTACTGAATTTCCAGGAGGTAGAAGGCTGGCTGAAACAGGAGCAGATTGAGATCCAGGAGTGTGAGGCTGAACCATTGGAACGGATCGATCCTAAGGTAAACCGGCTGTACCCGGTGACGAATGGGGTGGTAAACTCCGTTCTTGCTACAGAAAAACAAGTGGATCATTACCGCAAATTTTATGTCCACGGTATCCGCAACTGCATTGATTTATGTGAGAGTATGGTGCGGGGCGAGATCAGCGGCTGCTTTATCGAGATGAACAGCTGCTCCGGCGGCTGCATCAAAGGGCCAACGGTGGAAGACCGCTCCATTTCCCGGTTTAAGGTGAAACTGGATATGGAGGAGACCATTGCAAAAGAGCCGGTAGAAGAGGCAGCTGCCTGTGATATGGCAGAAGGCGTGAAGCTTCACAAGGCATATATGGACCGTTCGCCAGTGGAACAGAAGCCGACAGAGGAGCAGATACGGGAGATCCTGGCTAAAATCGGAAAACATGGACCGAAGGATGAGTTAAATTGCGGTGCCTGCGGTTATTCGTCCTGCCGTGACAAGGCGGTAGCAGTGTTCCAGAAGAAGGCGGAGCTGAATATGTGCATTCCGTATATGCATGATAAGGCGGAATCCCTGTCTAATTTGGTGATGGAGACTTCGCCCAACATTGTTCTGATCGTGGATAAGGATATGAAAATCATGGAATATTCCAGCGTGGGCGAGAAATATTTCGGAAAAACCAGGGCGGAGGCGCTGGAAATGTATCTGTATGAGTTTATTGATCCAGTGGATTTCCAGTGGGTTTATGATACACATCAGAATATCCATGGCAAGAAAGTGACTTATTCGGAGTATCATCTCTCCAC
>CAKRWX010000074.1 GCA_934418055.1 uncultured Lachnospiraceae bacterium | reverse complement strand
ATCCTGGAGATGGCAGAATTAAAGAAAGAGGGCAGATGCAAGGCCCTGATCGTAACCGGCTGTATGGCTCAGCGTTACAAACAGGAGATCTTAGACGAGATTCCGGAGGTAGACGGTATCCTGGGAACTTCTACATACGATGAGATTTCTAATGTATTAAAGAAAGTATTAGGCGGCAGCAGAGAAAGCTGTTTCCATGATCTGAATGCCCTTCCAAGAGTGGAAGTACCACGTGTGGTGACCACAGGCGGATATTATGCATTTTTAAAAATTGCGGAAGGCTGCGACAAGCGCTGTACCTATTGCATTATCCCGGATTTACGGGGAAGCTACCGCAGCGTTCCGATGGAGCGTCTGATCGAGGAGGCGAAGCAGCTGGCTTCCCAGGGTGTGAAGGAACTGATCCTGGTGGCTCAGGAGACTACCTTATACGGTATTGATCTCTACAAGAAAAAGAGCCTGCCAAAGCTGCTTCATGAATTATGCAAGGTACCTGGCATCCAGTGGATCCGTATCCAATACTGCTATCCGGAGGAGATCACCCAGGAGCTGATCGAGACTATCCGTGATGAGGAGAAGGTCTGCAACTATTTGGATATTCCGATCCAGCATGCCAGCGACCGGATCTTAAAGCGCATGGGACGCCGTACCAACCAGAAACAGCTTCGGGAAATGATCGCTTCCCTGCGGAGCCAGATCCCGGATATTGCCCTGAGAACCACCCTGATTTCTGGTTTCCCAGGAGAGACAGAGGAAGACCAGGAAGAAGTGATGCAGTTTGTGGATGAGATGGAATTTGAGCGTCTGGGCGTATTTGCGTACTCTCAGGAGGAGGACACACCGGCGGCAGAATTCCCGGATCAGATCCCTCAGGAATTAAAAGAGGAGCGAAGAGACGAGATTATGGAGCTGCAGCAGGAGATTTCCTATGAGAAATCCCAGTCCATGATTGGAAGAGTGCTGGAAGTGATGATTGAAGGCAAAGTGGCGGATGAGAATGCCTATGTGGGACGTACTTATATGGATGCGCCTGGCGTAGACGGCCTGATCTTTATCAACACGGATCTGGATCTGATGTCCGGCGATTTCGTCCGCGCAAAAGTGACTGGAGCCTTAGAATATGATCTGATAGGAGAGATTTGCGATGAACCTGCCCAATAAACTGACGGTACTGCGTGTGTGCATGATCCCATTTTTTGTGGTGATGCTTCTGTTGAATGGCGGCGAGAACCAGACTTACCGCTACATTGCCACAGCGATTTTCATTGTAGCCAGCCTGACAGATATGTTAGACGGTAAGATCGCCCGCAAATATAATCTGGTAACAAATTTTGGCAAATTTATGGATCCATTGGCGGACAAGCTGTTGGTATGTTCCGCTCTGATCTGCCTGGTGGATTTAAAGCAGCTTCCAGCATGGATGGTGATCGTGATCATCAGCCGGGAATTTATCATTAGTGGATTCCGTCTGGTGGCTTCTGACAATGGAATCGTCATTGCAGCCAGCTACTGGGGCAAATTTAAGACCACCTTCCAGATGATCTCAGTGATCCTGCTGATCGTCCGGATCCCGGCGCTTGCGGTATTGACCCAGATCTGTGTCTGGATCGCGCTGGCATTGACTGTGATTTCTTTAGTAGACTATATTGCGAAAAATCATAAGGTGCTGACAGAAGGGAGCATGTAATTATGGTAGTAGAACTGATTTCCGTAGGAACAGAACTGTTGTTAGGCAATATTGTAAATACCAACGCCCAGTATCTGGCAGAGAAATGCGCGCTTCTGGGCCTTTCCATGTATAATCAGTCTGTAGTTGGAGATAATCCAGCCAGACTGGCAGATACCATCAAGACGGCTCTGGACCGTTCCGATGTGGTGATTCTGACTGGAGGTCTTGGACCGACAGAGGACGATCTGACCAAGGAGGTCTGCGCGGAAGTGATGGGCTTTGAGCTGGCAGAAGATCCTCATACCAAGGAGCGGATCCAGGAGTATTTTAAGAACAACATCTATAAAGTGATTACCGATAACAACTGGAAACAGGCCATGGTTCCGGTGGGTGCCATCGTGCTGGACAATGATAACGGCACCGCGCCAGGTCTGATCATGGAGAAAAATGGCAAACACGCCATTTTACTGCCAGGCCCGCCAAATGAGCTGTATCCGCTGTTTTCCAAGCAGGTATTCCCATATCTGCAGAAATTACAGCCGGAGATCATCGTCTCCCAGATGGTGAAGATCTGTGGCTATGGCGAGAGCCAGGTAGAGGATAAATTACTGGATCTGATTGATGCCCAGACGAATCCGACCATCGCGACTTACGCGAAAACTGGCGAGGTTCATCTGCGGGTAACTGCCAAGGTTGCCAGCCAGGAAGAGGCGGAGAAGCTGATCAAGCCTGTGGTGAAGGAGATCAAGAAGCGTTTCGGAAATGCAGTCTACACCGTAAAAGAGGATGAAACCCTGGAGATGGCAGTTGTCCGTCTCTTGAAGAAATACGAATTAACAGTGACCACAGCAGAATCCTGCACGGGCGGTCTGCTGGCTGGACGTCTGGTCAATGTTCCAGGCGTGTCCGAGGTATTCCGTGAGGGTTTTGTTACTTATTCCAATAAAGCAAAACGGAAGATCCTGGATGTAAATAAGGGGACACTGAAGAAATACGGCGCTGTCAGCAAGGAAACTGCCAAGGAGATGGCTATGGGCGGCGTATTTGCTACAGATGCAGATATCTGTGTATCCATAACCGGACTGGCAGGTCCGGACGGCGGCTCTGAGGAGAAACCAGTGGGTCTTGTCTACATGGCCTGCTATATGAATGACCAGGTAACTGTGGAGAAGTACCAGTTTAAGGGCAACCGGGCAAAGATCCGGGAACAGTCTGTGGTGAAGGCATTAGATCTGCTTCGGAGAACGATTCTGGAACAGTGTAAATAAGAAATATTTGAGAGAAAATAAGGGGAGGGGACCTGAATGGGGACTCACGCAAAACGGAAACAGATGACCTGGGCTTACCGCTATTCCAGCTCCAGGCTTGCATTGAATTACTATGCTTTTTATGAATCATTATATGAAAATCCATCGGCAGATCCGAAGGTACTGTCACGTTACGAGGCATTTCACCCGCTTCTGCAGGAATTTTTAAATGGAACCATGGATTTAGAGGCGCTGGATGCCCTGCGGAACCAGGTGGTTCATGATATGGAGATCCTGACAGCCTATGTGGATTGTTTCCAGATCTATGAATATGTGTTAAACCGCATGGAACGCCGGTTTATGGACGCAGATCCGGTGACCATGTCCGTGGATGAATTTGCATCCAAGATCACAGCGGCGATTGCAGGAAACCGCGATACGGCGTTGATGAACCAGCAGATCCAGGAGGTGATGGGACAGCTTCCCATCCGTTATACCAGACAGAAATTTTACAGTCTGGTGATGGAACGCCTGACAGTCTACGCAGGTGCAGGAAAGAAGAGCCTGGAAGACCTGCTGTATATGCTGGAGACTTCCGCTATGGTGAAACTTCCGGCAGATATGAAAGAGGACCGGCCGGATCTGTATGATCTGTTAGAGGTGCTGCGTCATGCCAATTACCGGAATATGGAGAAAGACGCCTTTGAAAATTGTCAGGGCTGCGTAACCCTTGGAAGCAGTCGTTTGAACAATTCTGCCGATGATCTTCTGATTCTGATGGATCTGATCAACGACCTGTATGTGCTGCAGTTATGCAAAGAAGAGGCATTGATGGATGGTATGGAAGAACAGGCTGTTCGCCAGATCTTATCTGGTGTATGGGATCATTTTGAGGCAGGAAGAAAAGAAATGCTTGCTGATGAGATCACAGAGATGCTTTCTAAATTAGAGGGAATTCAGGAGTCAGCTTTTGGTTCCTTCCTTCAAGGCGGCGGAGAGGAAGAGCAGGAGAAAGATCCGGTGTTGGTGAAGATCGACCGTCTCTTATCCGGCAGTTCCTTTGTCAGCCTGGAGCTCAAAGAGGGACAGGAAGAGCCTGCGGACCGGAAATGGATCGAGAAGCAAGGCGAAGCTTTCTGCGGACGGCTGGATGAGACATTGAAAACCCTGTCCAAGCCAGTCATGCGTGCCGTGATGGCGAAGATCTTATCAGCTCTTCCGAACATCTTTACCAGCACCCAGGAACTGGAAGAGTACATCAAGAACAGCCTGGAAAGCTGTACGGATGTGGCAGAGCGGGAAACATCCATGGAACTGTTAAGTGGGGAATTATTAAATGAGGATGCTTTGGTATAGCGGACTTTACACAGGAAAAAAGGCGGATCTGCACCGGGCGGACGTGATCCGGCAGATCCGGGATGGCAAAAACCTTCCCTGGGTCTATGTGGTCACACCGGCGTCGAACCGCAAGAATATCCTGGATATTTACCGGGCAGATGACTTGAAAAATCCGGCCTATGGAGAGCGGGAATTTCTGATTCTTGGAATCGCGGACGGTTACCAGGAGGCACTGGAGGTGGCAGCTGGGATCGTCGGCGAGCTCTATGAGAAGACTGGAGATTTCCGCCTGGAACGGCTGATTCCGGAGGTGGAAGCTTGCTGGTCTTGACGATTTTAAAAATCATAGGAATCATTCTGCTGGCGATCCTGGGGCTTTTGCTGGCGGCTGCCCTGACGGTGCTTTTCGTTCCGCTCCGGTACCGGATCTGGCTGGAATACCGGGAGAGCCTGAAAGCAAAGGTGTCCGTGTCCTGGCTGCTAAGGCTGTTGGAAGTAAAGGCGGTTTATGATGAGGGACTGGGTGTGGACGTGAGAGTGCTCTGGTTCCATCCGCTGCGGGGAGATGGAGATGAAGCTGCGGAGATGGAAGATGAAACGCCGGAGAAAACCCAACAGGAATCGAAACAACCGAAGGAAAATAGTGAACAGTCACAGAAACAATCAGAGCAATTGATGAAACAGGCCGAAAAACAAGCTGAAAAGCAGTCTGAGAAATCAAGTGCGAGGGAGTCAACGATTAACCAGAATGGCGATGATAGCCAGACTGCGAAAACAAATTCCACTTCAGCAACAAAAAGCCGTTGGAAACGAATATCTGATTTTGAAAAGCGACTGAAAAACCGGATCCGCCGGAAGTGGGATGGAATTCGTGGAAAAATTACCAGCGTTCGGGATTTCGTGACCAATGAGCGCAACCAGCGGGTATTTTTTATGATCCTAGGGCAGAGTAAACGGCTGCTGCATCACATCCTGCCGAAAAAAGTGCTTTTACAGGCAGATATCGGCTTTGATGATCCGGCCACAACTGGCAATGTGCTGGCGGCAGTCAGTATTTTATATGCCTTTTACGGTGACCGGATCCAGGTGACACCGTATTTTGACCAGGAGATCCTGCAGGGGGAGTTTGAAGCTTCCGGGCGGATCTGTCCTGGCGTGCTGCTTTACCTGGCGGCGAAAGTGTGGTTTCATAAAGATTTCCGGATGTTGAGGAAAGAATATAAAGATGGAGGAATATAAGATGGCAGACAGTACCAATCATTTTACATCAGCGATCGAGGCTATGTTCCAGGGCGTTGATCAGCTTGTTACAACGAAAACCGTCGTAGGAGATGCAGTGCGGGTGGATGATGCCATCATTCTTCCACTGATGGACGTCACCTGCGGCATGGCGGCAGGCGCTTTCGATGAGAATGCCAAGAAGCGGGCAGGTGGTGGCATGAGCGCCAAGATGAGTCCAAGTGCCATCCTGGTGATCCAGAACGGTTCAACCAGACTGGTAAACATCAAGAACCAGAATACGGTCAACAAGGTTCTGGATATGGTTCCGGATATTGTCAATAAGTTTACTGGCGGAAAAGTAAGCGTTGGCGAAGAATTTTCTCCAGATGCAGTAAAAACAGCAGAAGAGATGGCAAAAGAGCAGAAGTAGAAAAATAGATAGAGGCAGGAACGCTGGTTTGGTGACAGCGATGGGACAAAGCGGGTGAAAAGTCAGATGTAAAAGCTGGAAAGCCTGCATATGATACAGTAAGCAAAAAAGAAAGCGATGTGCATCAAGTGAAGCGTTTGTGCGGTTTGATGATGTTCTGCGTTGGCGCGGGGATGGCACTGAAGGTGTTATTTCCAACGACGTTGACGCTGCTTATATTTATCGTAGGTCTGATGGCAGTGGGGTATCATTTATTCTGCTGTTGCTAAGAGCAGAGAATGCGTCCGTGACATTTTTAGTTATGACATACAGAAAGACAATATGCAGAAAATACATAGGATAACAAAAGGGCAGTGCCAGTGCAAGTGGAACATGAAAGTTCCGCAAAGTACCGGTACTGCCTTTTTTGCCTGTGGTATCCGCCGTGGTCTCATGCAAGCATGGACTTTGGCTTATTTCCCGCGTAAAATAAATGAACTCCCAAAAGTCACCTCTTGGGAGTCAATTCATACGAATCAATATCAAATTAAGCTCTCTCAACTAAGCCTGTACGCAGACAAGATGTACATACATACATCTTCTTTGCTCCTCCGTTAACTTTAACTTTAACAGATTTTACGTTAGCTTTCCACATCTTATTGGATCTTCTATGGGAATGGCTCACTGCGTTACCAAAGTGAGCAGCTTTCTCGCAAATTGCACATTTAGCCATGATTGCACCTCCTTCAAAGCTACTTGAATTCTGCACTGAGAATCCACAACACGAATATGATAACAGATATATCCATAATTTGCAAGCACATTTTAAAAAAATATGAGAAATTTTTGTTACAGACCATCTTAGAATGGACACAATATCTTGTCTGTGGTATACTAAGATAGTTAAAAGGCAGAAAAGGCGGCAAAAATGAAAGTAAAAGACTTGTCTGTGAAAACGGATACAGTCTGTTATAAAAAATAGAGATAGGGAGGTTCCTTTATGAAGGGTCGAATTAATAACAAACTGGGCGAGATCCAGATCAACCCGGAAGTGATTGCAAAGTACGCAGGAATTACGGCAGTGGAGTGCTTCGGTATTGTCGGTATGGCTGCTGTCAGCATGAAGGACGGACTTGTAAAATTACTGAAAAAAGAAAGCCTGACACATGGAATTAACGTAGACATCGAAGAGAATCACATCATTTTGGATTTCCACGTGATTGTCGCTTATGGAGTCAGCATTTCTGCAGTGGCAGATAATCTGATCGAGAATGTCAAATACAAAGTAGAAGAATTTACAGGCATGGAAGTAGACAAGATCAACATCTTTGTCGAAGGTGTCCGTGTGATTGATTAAGGAGGAAGCAACCCGTGGGTATGACGACAATTGATGCAAAGACTCTGAAGAAGGCGTTTCTCGCTGGAGCCCAGAATCTTGAAGCGAAAAAAGAATGGATTAATGAACTGAACGTTTTTCCAGTTCCAGATGGAGATACCGGTACCAACATGACCATGACGATCATGTCCGCAGCCAGAGAGGTGGCTGCCTTGGAAGATCCGACCATGGAGGCACTGGCGAAAGCGATCTCTTCCGGTTCCCTGCGCGGCGCGAGAGGTAACTCCGGCGTTATTTTATCCCAGCTGTTCCGTGGATTTACCAAGGAGATCCGTCAGACAGAGTCCATCACGACAACGGTGCTTGCCAATGCATTTGTACGTGCCACAGAAACTGCATATAAGGCAGTTATGAAGCCGAAAGAGGGAACCATCTTAACGGTTGCCAAGGGAATGTCTGATAAGGCAGTCGAGCTGGTGACAGAGACCGAGGATATCATTTCTTTCGCAGAGCAGGTGATCGCTCATGGTGATTATGTGCTGAGCCAGACGCCGGAGATGCTTCCGATCTTAAAACAGGCTGGCGTAGTAGATTCCGGCGGCCAGGGCCTGATGCAGGTGGTAAAGGGCGCATTAGATGGTCTGTTAGGCAAAGAGATCGATATGACCGCTGTAGAGGGCAATCGTCCTTCTGTTCAGGTAGAGTCCTCTGATATTGAGACTTCTGAGATCAAATTTGGTTACTGCACTGAGTTTATTATTAATGTAGAGAAGCCTTACGATATGGATGAGGAGCACCGTTTCAAGGGCTATCTGTCCTCCATCGGTGACTGCGTAGTTGTGGTTTCTGATGACGATGTGATCAAGGTTCATGTCCATACCAACGATCCGGGACTTGCGATCCAGAAGGCATTGACTTATGGTTCTCTTTCCAAGATCAAGATCGACAACATGAGAGAAGAGCATCAGGAGAAGCTGATCAAAGAAGCAGAGAAGGTGGCAAAAGAGCAGAAAGCAGAGGAAGAGGCCCAGGAAGCGAAAGCAGAGGAGCCGAGAAAGCCTTATGGTTTCATTGCAGTATCCATTGGAGAGGGCTTTGGTGAGATCTTCACGGGCATCGGTGTGGACTATCTGATCGAGGGCGGCCAGACTATGAACCCAAGTACTGAGGATATGCTGACAGCCATCGACCATGTGAATGCAGATACCATTTACATTCTGCCAAACAACAGCAACATCATTTTGGCAGCAGAGCAGGCAACTCACTTAGTAGAAGGCAAGAATATCATCGTAGTTCCGTCCAAGACCGTTCCGCAGGGTATTACCGCTATCATCAACTTTGTTCCGGATATGACTCCAGAAGAGAACAAAGAGAACATGATCGAGGAAATGAAGCGGGTGAAGACCGGCCAGATCACCTATGCAGTGCGCAACACCATGATCGACGACAAGGAGATCACCGAGGGAGACATCATGGGCATTGCAGATAAGGGAATCGTGGCAGTAGGCAAAGAAGTAGAAGATACTGCTTTAGAGACCATCAAGACCATGTTAGACGATGAGTCTGAGCTGGTAACGGTTTACTACGGCGCAGATGTGACTGAGGAGCAGGCAGAGGGCTTCTTAGAGAAGGTGCAGGAGGTCTGCGGCGACTGTGATGTGGAATTACAGTTTGGTGGACAGCCGATTTACTATTATCTGATTTCTGTAGAATAAAATGTACTGAATTGCAGATGCATGGAACCGTGGATATATGGGACATGGTATTTTGCAATAGCGAATTGTTAAATTTTGACAGGTCTGTGCGATATCCGTGCGGGCCTGTTTTGTTCATGGAAAGATAGAAACGTGTCAATTACCCATCACTGAAAGGCAGTCGTTTCCCGCCTATGGCAGATGAAAGGAATTATTTTATGAAAAACCAGGAATCCATCTGTTCCCTGAAAGGGATCGGAGACAAAACAGCCAAATTATTTGAAAAACTTGGCATTCATACCGTAGAAGAGTTGATCCACGATTACCCAAGGGCATACCAGGCTTATGATCCGCCGGTGTCCATCGGGGAGTTGGAGGAAGGCCAGATCCAGGCGGTGGCGGGAATCCTGCAAAAGGACGCCTCTGTCCGACGGTTCCAGCGGATCCAGGTGATCACCGTTTCCTTAAAAGACCAGACGGGCTCGGTACAGCTCACCTGGTACAACATGCCATTTCTGCGGAATACCCTTCAGTCCGGCACCTACCATATCTTCTATGGCAAAGTGACCAGGAAGAACAACCGCCTGACCATGGAACAGCCGGAGATCTACACCAAAGAGACCTATGC
>CAKRWX010000073.1 GCA_934418055.1 uncultured Lachnospiraceae bacterium | reverse complement strand
ACAGGGGTAACGGTCATCTGCGGCTGCATATCGGTCGGAAATCCTGGATATGGAAGGGTGTTGATGTTGGTATGGCGCTGTTTTGGCTTGCCAACCACACGGACTGCATCGTCAAATTCCACCACTTCACAGCCGATCTCTAATAATTTTGCAGAAATGGCCTCCAGATGCTTCGGGATCACATTTCTCACAGTAATATCGCCACGGGTCGCCGCTGCCGCGCACATAAAGGTACCCGCCTCGATCTGATCCGGGATAATGGAATACTCGGTTCCGTGAAGCTTTCTAACACCTTTGATACGGATAATATCAGTACCTGCGCCCTTAATGTTAGCTCCCATGCTGTTTAAGAAGTTGGCTACGTCAACCACATGCGGCTCTTTTGCCACGTTCTCAATGATGGTCTGGCCTTCTGCTAAGGATGCCGCCATCATAATATTAATGGTCGCTCCTACAGATACTTTATCCAAATAAATATGGCTTCCCACTAAATCAATGGCATGGGCCAGAACTGCCCCGCGCTCGATCTCTACCTTGGCACCAAGGGCACGGAACCCCTTAATATGCAGGTCAATCGGACGGCTTCCGATGTTGCAGCCGCCTGGAAGCGGAACCTGCGCGCTTTTGTATTTGCCAAGCAGCGCCCCGATAAAATAATAGGACGCACGGATCCGGCGGATGTACTCGTCATCCACCGCTACTTCATGAATATTTGATGCGTTGATTCTTACGGTATGCCGGTCGATCCGGTTCACGGACGCGCCGATCTCCTGGATTGCTTCCAGCAGTACATTGATATCTCTTACGTCTGGCAGATTCTCAATCAGAACATCTTCGTCTGTCATAATGGATGCCGCGAGGATACCCAAGGCCGCATTTTTGGCTCCGCCGATCGTAACTTCTCCTACCAGCGGGTTGCCGCCTTTCATAATAAACTGTTCCATCCTACACCTCTAATTTCTAATATAATTTCCTTGTTTTCCCTTCAAATTTGGGCCGAATGCCCCTGTCTTGCGTACACATTATAACACATCTCAAAAATTTGTAAAGAAAACGTTAGTTTTGTTCACTTTTTAATTCATTGTGGCAGGACTTTTCCACAGATAAAATCATTTCCGCACCGGTTAAAATAATCAGCGCCGTCATTCAAGCCCATCTTGTACGTCTCTCCTGTGGCAGGATTTAAAACGGAAATATTGTACTGATCATATCCATATAAGAGAACGTAATTTCCACCCTCCGTATACGCAGCCACCGGCATTCCCTGACCAATAAAGTAGAGCATCTGGTTCAGGGTACAGCCTCTGGCATCAATGAGAACCGTACCGTCAGCCATTGGTTTCGCCTGGGGCAGATCCTGCAGATTTCTTGTGAGAACCGTGGCGGTCTCCTGTGGAGAACGGATGGTCCGGATAGTACTGCGGTTTACACGATCCCACAAAATCTGCTGATTCTGATCTGTCACAATTCCCATGACCGGATACGCCGCCTGTACCGCCTCTGCAAATGTTCCATAAATTCCCTGTAACTTTCCTCTTCCATATGCATAAAATTCCGTTCTGGACTGCTGATTTCCGTTCTGGAATTCCAGGGTCTCCGACTGGTCATAAGTCAGCTTTCTTGCCACACTGATCTTGATGGATTTGCTGCTGCCAATCTCCTGATCGGTCTGCACAAAATACACTTTTCTCCGCACTTCTGACGCAAACCAGCCGATATGGTCCATGGTATCAATTTCCGCCGCTTCATTGCAGACAATAGTGTCCTGGTCGGCATATGCGTAACGGAGATCCCCATTTTTCACCAGACGTTGTATGTGAATCCGGGAATCCTCTACAGCCACACCGCCCAGATAAAATCCCTGTTTTTCATAGCGGGTCTGGACATTCAGATCCTTATCCACGATCTGAATGGCATACATCGGAAGATCTTCTGGACGGCCATTCATCATCCAGATGTCCTCCGGGTGCGCCAGTCCGTAGACGAAATCTCCCTGGACAAATCCCAGAGCACGGAGTACGCTTCCCTCCGGTGCCTGGATCTCCTGTTTTTCGCCGGTTGCCATGTTAAACACGTGAATCGTCTTTGCCCCATAGGCATCCTGGCCCTCCAGCCATGCCAGACGGGTCCGGTCGCTGCTGATGGCGCTGGTCTCCTCCGTCAGACCGTCTGCCACCACCATATATTCCTTACTGGACAGATCAATGCCGTAAACGGCCCCATCCTGGTAGACATAAAACATCCCATTTTCACTAAGATAACTAAGTTTTTCAATGTCCTGGCGAATCTCATCATAAGAACGGCTGGAATCCGCGAAAAACCGCTCTGTCACCGCACCGTCTTTGCTGTAACTGTAAAGTCCCAGTCCTTGATCACCTTCGTGATTGCCCCGGTTCATATAGCCGTAAACCAGAAATTCTACGGTTCCATCATCCGCCACATCCAAAATCTGCACATTGTGCTGATCATAATTACTTCGTCCACTCTCATCCCCAACATTCCGAAAAGAGAAAATATTCACACTCTTTCCATCCTGCTGGTCATAGCACCACAGATCACGGTTAAATACAAACGCCAGATAGCGGTTATTTTTGCTGTGAAGAGTCTGGATCACATCGTCATTTCCGATGCCCATGAGAATTCGTTTTCCGGAATACAGGACCCGCTCACCAGAAAAAATCTGGTTCATTCTCCGGTCGAAATCCATGAGATAAATCCGTTTTTCCGTCCACTTGACTGTGTAGTAGTCCGTCACCTCATAGCTTTCCGTATTTCCCTGTTCTGCCGTCCGGCTGACCTGGTATTTGACCTGGATCTGCCCCATAATACCGTCTAATTCCTGTAAAGTGGTCTCCATTTCTCCCACCAATTCCATCTTTAAACCGCCCCAGGTCAGCTGGGAAAAACTGGATTCCACCGTTACATGACCCAGTGAAGAGTTATCCGCCGTATTTTTCGTCTCCAGATAGGTTACCAATTCTCTCGCCTGGGACTCAGACAGAGTTTTGGTGGAAAAATCTTCCGCAAACTGCATCATAGACTGAGCCAGGTTCTGCTCCGTCCACAAAATCCGCGTATAATAATGAAGTTCTCCTTTGGATTCTGTCTCCATAGTCACATGAAGCAGGTACTCTGTCCCCTTGGTCAGCAGATTCTGGATGGGAAGCGTCAGCTCTTCCGTCCCGTCCTCGGCGGTCTGCCACTGTCCAGCCTCTGTCTTTTCCACCAGACGCTGCTTATCCAGGCTGCGGATCTCGTAGCTGGTCTTTAACGGGGTTTCTGTCCCATATTTCAGGCGCAGTTTCAACTGACGGTCTTCTGGCAGTACAGTCAGACTGTCTCTGGCCACCTCGGTTCCCATAGGCTGAGTATAACCTACCAGGCGGTTGGCCTGATTTTCAAATAATTCTGCCTCCATGACCGGAATCTCCGGGGCATCCATCACCGTGTAAACGGTTTCCGATTGTTCCATGGTATTTAATGATGTAAAAAAATAAATGCCTGCTGCCGCCAGGAAAATCCCGGCCAGAATGGCAAATTTCTTGATTGTTTTATTCATATAGAAACTTCCTTTTGGAATCTGTGTTTTCTTAATAATAGAGTATCCCAATTTATTGTAAAGGGTATCCAGGAAAACTACAAGTGAATCTTTCCTTAATTCCTGCCACAAGCAAAAACGGTATGAAAAGAAATATTTCTGTTCCTTTTCATACCGTTCCCCTTTTATTTCAGATTCTCCCTCTTCATCAGGGCTATCCGATCTTATGATTCTTTTTCCATACGCCTAAGCGAAGTTACACCGCAGCCACTTTCGCTTACTGATATAACTTCTCCGGATATGCACCGCTGGCGATTAATGCTCTTAAGGAGTCGATGACTGCCTGCTTGTCCTCTTTATAGGTCACGCCGAACCATTTATCCGGTGTTTCCAGAACTTTTACCTTCGCTTTGCCCTCAGAAACCAAACGATCAATCACCTGTGGAAGCAGGTACTCGGATTTGATATCGCCTTCTTTTCTGGAAGCTAAGAACTCTGGGAAGCCCTTCTCCAGCTCGTCAATAAACTTCGCCGGAAGTCCCCACATATTCATGGAAACGTGACGGTTTAAATCTAACTCTACTGGCTCACCTGCCTCATTTTTTGCAGATAAGGTATCGCCATTTCTGCGGATATCATAGGTCTCAGTTACTTTCTCCATGTATCCGTCAGCGCCTACCTGGCAGACACCTCTGGTCACGCCGCCGTTCTCACTTAAGGTATTGGTTAACATAAATCCAGCCATGCACAGATCGTAAACGGAAGCGTCCTCATCCATCTCATTCACCAGATAGTCATGGATCTCTTTAAATGCTTTCTTTCCATAATAATCATCTGCGTTGATTACCAGGAATGGTCCATCTACCAGACCTTTTACGCTTAACACGGCCTGGCCGGTGCCCCAAGGTTTGGTACGACCCTCTGGTCTTGCAAAACCTGCTGGAAGATCGTCCAGCTCCTGGAATGCGTACTCAACCTTCACGATCTTCTCGATCCGGTTACCGATGATCTCCTTGAAATCCTTCTCAAGGTCTTTCCGGATGATAAAAACCACTTTATTAAATCCAGCCTGGATCGCGTCATAAATAGAATAATCAATAATGATCTCCCCGCCAGGTCCCACTGGAGTCAGCTGCTTAATTCCACCACCAAAACGGCTGCCAATACCGGCTGCCATAATTACCAGCGTTGTATCTTTCATAATCTGTTCTCCTCTTTTATCTGTCAAAAAAACATGGATCTGTTCTTTACGCCATGTCCCGTGATTATAACATATCTATAGAAGAAAAGCAAATTTTACCACTTCTTATTTTTTCCGTATCTTCGCTACAAAGAACCCTTCATACAGCTCATCCGGACACACGCACAGGGTTCCCGGAATCTTTACCGGGAGATACGTCACTCCCGGAAACATCTCCTGATCTAATGGCACGATCTCCGCCTGCTTTCCCAGCACTTTTTTCAGGCTCTTTTCATTCTCCAGTTCCAGGATGGAACAGGTGGAATAGATCATCTCGCGACCTGGTTTTAGAAGTTTGATAGCCTTTTTCAGAAGTTCTTCCTGGGTCTTGGCAGAGCGAGTGATCAGCTCTTTGGTGAACTTAGAAGTGATTCCATGTTCTCCTACAGCCAATGTGCCGCTTCCGCTGCACGGCGCATCCAGTAAGATCTTATCAAAGGAGAAGAAATCATCCAGCTTTCTGGCATCCTCTACCATGACAAAGGCGCAGGAAGCGCCCTGTTTCTCCAGATTATATTTCAGACGTTCAGAACGGACTTTGTTCTTCTCACAGGCTGTGATCTGGGCCTGATTGCTGGAAAGAGCGGCCATCTGGGTCGTCTTTCCTCCCGGGGCTGCTGCCATATCCAGAATGCACTCTTTGGGCTGCGGATTTAAACATAAAGGCGGCATCATGGAAGATAAACTCTGTAGATAGATTCCACCTTCTTCATAGGCTGGAATCTGCCTTACAGCCTCTTCCCTGGCTCCACAGATGATCAGCGCGTCCTCGCTCCAGTCCACTGCCTCGTAGGCGATTCCAGCCTGGGAAAGTTGTTCCTTAATCTCCTCTGGTGTCGCTTTTAAACGGTTTACCCGCAACGTCACCGCCCGCTCAGCCACATATCCATCAGTAATCTTCTCCGCCAGATCTTCGCCATACTGTTCTGTTAATAAGTTCCATAAAAATTCTGGGACATTTTCCCGCATAACTTCTATCCTCCATAAGCCTGTCTTGGCTAGGCTTGTCACTTTCTCACGATTGCACTCACAGACCCACTCTTCACGCGCTCTATTGCCTGCTAACGCAGGCGGTCTGTTCCGTTGCTTGCTTTTTTCCTTGCGTCCACTACATTATACCATGTCGCAAAAAATCCCGTCAACCGCCCCCATACATGCCAAAATCGCCGCAACCATTTCCAGTCACGGCGATTATTATTCTATTCTTCAATTATATAAATTTCCCCAGAAAATGGCGCCAGCGTAAACTCCACCACCCCATTCACCACTTTCTTTCTCCTCTTAGAAACCGCCTTTCCGCCGCCATAGATCTTCCAGTCCGTGGAAAGCAGCGGTTTTATCATCTTCGCTCCCGGCACTGCCACCTGGTAATGCTCCTGCTTCTGGTCAGAGAAATTAAACACCGCCAGAAGTCTCTGGTCCCTGCCTCTCCGTTCAAAGGTATAGATGCACCGGCCCTCCTGATGGCAGTCCAGCCACTGGAATCCGTCCCGGTCATAATCCTTCTCGTAAAAAGCCGGATTCGCCGCATACACCTTATTCAGCTCCATCATAAAATGGTGGAACGCATCGTGGTTCGGATAGTTCAAAAGTTCCCAGTCCTGCTGCCGCTTCTCGTCCCACTCCCTGAGCTGTCCGATCTCACCGCCCATGAAATTCAGCTTCTTTCCCGGATGAGCATACATATACAGATACAGCGCCCGGCCCTGTGGGAACTTGCCCTCATAATCACCGTTCATTTTCTGTAAAATCGTGGCTTTTCCATGGACATTTTCATCATGGGAAAACGGAAGCAGGTATTTCTCATCGTAAAAATACTGCATGGAGAAGGTCAGTTTGTGGTATTTCTCCATCCGCTCTGCCACAGGTGCCTGGAAATACGACAATGTATCGTTCATCCATCCCATATCCCACTTATAATCAAAGCCCAGACCACCTGCTGACACCGGAGTGGTGATATTGGGACGGGCTGTGGAGTCCTCTGCGATCAGAAGCGCTGTTGGAAAGCGTTCCTTTAAGCCGCTGTTTAAATTCTGCAAAAACTGCACCGCATCCTTATTCTCCCCTCTGGCCGGATTGCCCTGCCAGTAGATCAGGTTGCTGATGGCGTCCATCCGCAAGCCATCGAAATGGAACTCTTCAAGCCAGTAATCTGCCGCTGACTGTAAGAAGCTTCTCACTTCTCCACGGGAATGCATGAAATTGCAGCTTCCCCACTCACTCTTTCCCACATCGCCATGAGGATATTCATACAGTGCCGTCCCATCAAAATTCCACAGGGCATAATCATCCACGGCAAAATGCACCGGGACAAAGTCCATGATCACGCCGATTCCCGCATTATGACATTTATTTACCAGATATTTCAGATCGTCCGGCGTTCCATACCGGGAGGTAGGGCTGAAAAATCCGCTGATCTGGTATCCCCAGGATTCATCGCTTGGATGCTCCGCCAATGGCATCACTTCTACATAATGATAATGATTCGTTTTTAAATAAGGAACCAGAAGATCTGCCAGCTCCCGATAATTATACCAGTGCTCTGCCACATCCCTCTGGTCTTCTTCATCTGGCTTGCATCTCCAGGAGCCTGCGTGGATCTCATAGATATTCAACGGCTTGTCCAGACCGCCATCCCTGGTTTTTAACCATTTTTCATCGGTAAATTTCTGTTTTCCACCTCCGCAGATGATGGATGCAGAATGAGGCCGCAGTTCCATCTGTCTTCCATATGGATCACAGCGGTCCAGACAGCCGCCATTCTGGTCATAGATCCGGTACTTGTACATCTGCCCCACCTTCGCCGCCGGAATCACACACTCCCAGAAATTGCCGTCATAGATCTTCTGCATGGGCGTGTCCTGCCACTGGTTAAACTCTCCGATCACGGAAATAGCTTTCGCCGCCGGGGCAAACACTCGGAATGCCACTCCGCCGTCAATCACATGAGCCCCAAGGTACTCATACGCATGAAATTCGCTTCCTGTATAAAATCCGTAAAAGTCCATTCATTATCCTCTCTTTCCGGGCACTGGGCATTTTCCCTCTTGTCTTCTTAATTATATCAGTTTTTCCAGTATCTCACCAGTAGCAGGACGAAAAAATGTATGCAAAATAGATAAACCATTTTAGAAATCGCGACAAAAATATACTAGGATTCACAAAAAATTACCATTTCGAGAACCAGCCATTTCCTATATAATTAGGACATAAGTCAAAACTAATGTATTGTATAGGAGGAAATGTATCATGAAAAAAAGATTTTTAGGCCTGGCATTAAGCGCAGCTATGGTTGCTTCCCTGGCTGGATGCGGACTGAAATCCCCAGAGACCACCACTACCGCTGCTGCTACAGAAGCAGCTGCAACTGAGGCTGCTACCACCGCAGCTGCTGAGACAACTGCTGAGGCTGCAAAAGACAGCGCCGCAACTGCTGATGTTCCAGACGCTTCCGGCGACCCAGAAGTAACATTAGTATACGCTGAGGTTAACCCATTAGACACCATCGTTGGACAGACTGATACTGCTTTCAAAGAGAAGGTAGAAGAGCTTTCCGGTGGTTCCATCAAGATTGACCTTCAGGCAAGTGGTGTTTTAGGCGCAGAGGCAGATGTTCTGGACGCTATGTTAGGACACAGCGGCACTGTTGATATGGCTCGTCTTTCCGCTTCTTCTTTAACAAACTACGGTGCAACAAAAGCCGGCTTACTTGCTCTTCCATATGTATTCTCCAGCCGTGAGCATTTCTGGAACTTCGCTAAGAGCGATGTTGCTCAGGAATTCTTATCTGAGACTGAGGATTTAGGACTTGGCATCAAAGGCTTAACCTACGGCGAGGAAGGTTTCCGTCATTTCTTCACTGTTAACCCAGTAAACGGTCTTGAGGACTTAAAGGGCCTGAAACTTCGTGTTTCTTCTGACCCAGTTATGGTTGGTACCGTTGAGAGCTTCGGCGCTAACGCAACTGTTGTTGCATTCACCGAGTTATACTCCGCATTACAGACTGGCGTTGTAGATGGCGCTGAGCAGCCAATCGCAAACTACAAATCCAACGCATTCCCAGAGGTTGCTCCAAACCTGATCCTGGATGGCCATCAGTTAGGTCTGATCGAGATCGTAATCACCAATGACGCTTGGGATCAGTTAACCGAGGCTCAGCAGGCTTGTGTAACTGCTGCTGCTGATTACGCTGCTGACTTCAACGCAAACCTGTCCGCTTCCAAAGAGGCTGAGGTTCTGGATGAGTTAAAAGCTGATGGTGTAAACGTTGTTGAGGTTGAGGACAAGACTCCATGGCAGGAAGCTGTTAAGGATGTTGTTGCTAACGCAATCAAAGGTAACGAGGATCTGTACCAGAAGATTCTTGACTGCGACAAATAAGTAGAAGTTTCATGCGGGCGCAGAAAAATTAGTTTTCTGTGCCCGTTTTTTTGAGAAAGGGGAAATAGGTATGCCGACAATTTTCGACAAACTCGATAAGATCAAGCCAGTCTATGACGTGATCTACAAGGTAATCTTATTTATCTGTAAGATCCTGTTGATTCTGGATATCGCCATCACCAGTATGGCAGTTGCAGGCCGTTACATTTCATTTATTCCAGATCCATCCTGGAGTGAGGAAGTGGTTTTAACATTTATGGCTTACATGGCAGTGCTTTCTGCCGCTTTAGCAATCCGCAGAGGCGCTCACATCCGTATGACCGCATTTGACAACTATCTTCCAAAGGGTTTAGTAAAATTCCTGGATATTCTGGCTGACGTAGCAGTTCTCCTGCTGGCTTTGGTTATGATCGTTGTCGGCTGGCAGTATGCTACTGGCCTTGGAGCAAAAGGCT
>CAKRWX010000072.1 GCA_934418055.1 uncultured Lachnospiraceae bacterium | reverse complement strand
CTGTATGAATCACCGTGATTTCCGAACTATCATTTTTGCTCTTTATCTGGATCTCATAATCCGTATCCGGTTTCAGATTTTTAATTGTCTGCGTTGCACGGTCTGATTCCATATATTTTTCCCCATTGAGCCAGATCTCATAGGGCTCATTGGTATTCCAGATACCAAAATCTTCCACCTCGATCATCGCCTTGCGGGATGTGAGAAATAGAACAGAAAATTTTAACATAGGTCTCCTCCTTTTTAACCTTTTACACCACCGGCTGCAATACCATCAATAAACTGATCCTGAGCCATGAAAAAGACGATCAGGGTCGGAATGATAGAAATTACCGAAAGTGCAAGGATCTTATTCCACTCAAAGCCAGTCTCGCTATCGGCGATCAGACGCAGTCCCAGTGATGCCGGGTATTTCGTTACCGTATTAATATAGATCAATGGTCCCTGGAAGTCATTGGAGCTCCACATGAACTGGAATAATGCTACAGAAACAATGGACGGTTTCACGATCGGCACTACAATATAGATCAATCTCTGCAGAGAATTACAGCCATCGATCTCCGCCGCCTCTTCCATCTCTTTGGATACCGATCTCATAAACTGCACCAGCATAAATACGAAATATGGCTCATTGGCAAAAAAGGATGGTACAACCAGCGGCTTGTAGGTATCTACCCAGCCAAGATCTGTAAACATCAAGAACTGTGGAATATTCAAAACTACCTGTGGGAGAAACAACGTACTCATCAATACTGCAAATAAAAAGGTCTTTCCTACAAACTGGAATCTTGAAAAACCATATGCAGTGATGATCGTGGAGATCACGATCCCGACAACCTTCGGAAATACAATAATATAGGTGTTCATCATGAATTTTCCAAAGCTGTATCCTGTTGCCGTCCAGCCTTTTACATATGCTGCAAAGGATGGATTTTTAGGAATAAAACTAATTGTAGAATAAATCTCATTATTGTCTGCCTTTAAAGAAGCGCCCACCATCCAAAGCATCGGATAAAACATCAGGACACCTACCGCACACAAAACGACATATCGGAGTATGGTTGATATCGTATTTTTAGTTTTTCTTGTCATCCTGATCACCTCTCATCATCGGAATAATAAACCCAGTATTTCTGGCTTAAGAATGCAATTACCGTAAAGATTGCAACAATCACAAACAGCACCCATGCCATTGCACAGGCAATTCCCATATCGTAGGACTTAAATGCACTCTGATATACTAACAGGGAGATCAATGTCGTAGAGCTTAAAGGACCGCCCTTGGTAATGATATACGCGCTGTTAAATTCCTGGAAAGAGTTGCACAGCTGTGTAACCAGATTATAAAAAATAACCGGTGTGATCAGCGGAACCGTCACACTGAAAAACTGTCTCCATTTTCCTGCTCCATCGATTGCAGCCGCCTCATACAGATCCTGTGAAACGCCCTTTAATGCAGCTAAGAAAATTACCATAGCAGAGCCAAACTGCCATACATGTAAAAGACAGATGACCCAGAGTGCATACTTCGGACTTCCAAGCCAGTTAATACCAGAACCGCCAAAGAAGCGGAGCACCTGATTGATCAGTCCGTCAGACTGGAATAAGAATTTCCATACGATCGCAACTGCTACTGATCCGCCAAGAATGGATGGGATATAGTATACGGTCCGGAAAAACTTCACAAACTTGATCTTAAAGTTCAGGATATATGCGATAAAAAGAGAAAAGATCAATTTTAAAGGAACCGTAATAAACGCATATTTAAAGGTTACAAGATAAGCCTTCATATACTTCTTCGTATTGAAAATCTTAATATAGTTTCCCAATCCGATAAAATCAGCATCTCCTTTGAACAGGTTAAAATCCTTTAAACTGTAAATAAAAGAAGAAAAGAATGGATAACACTTAAAACACAAGAATCCTAAAAGCCACGGAAGAACATATAACAGTCCCCTGTTTCTCTTCCAGAACTTCTGCCATGCTGTTTTTTTCGCAGGCACGCTTTCTGCTGTTTTTGCCATACTCGATACCATCCTTTCTATCATTCCTCATTATTATGAAGGAGAAGATATTCCCCATAAGCCATCATCATAACTCCCTGGGCTTTTGGATCATCCTCCACCACCGGTTCTGACAGATAATATTCCACACTGCCATTCCGCTCATGTCTCGGTCCAAGACCTGCCACCTCACAGGTATGCCCCAAATGCAGCCTGCCGTCATGATCTGTCAGCTGCAGATCCATGACCCCACGAAAAATCTCTTCTCCGATCTGCTGGTACTTATCTGCCAGCAGTAATTCCAGCCTGCAGGCTTTCATGATCGAATATGCGATCATCAATGATCCTGAAGATTCCAGATAATTTCCTTCTGCCTCAGGCAGCGCGATCAATTGGTAAAATAGCTTGCTTTCCTTATCCTGCCACTTTAAAACACCACGGATCGCTTCGCGATACAGATCGCCCAGTTCTCTCTTGCAGTCATACAATTCTTCACTCGCCAGTTCATAGCAGTCAACCAATGCCATCAGATACCAGCCGATGGAACGAAGCCAGAAGTTCGGTGAAAGTCCTGTTTCCTTGTCTGCCCAGTCTCTCTCTTTGTATTCATCATACGCATGGTAATACAAGCCAGTCTGTTCATCATATAGATGCCGTCTCACGCTCTTAAACTGTCCAATGATATCATAGTAATTTTTTCGTCCATGAAAACGATTTTCATATTCCATATAAAACGGCTGCGCCATATAAAGGCCATCCAGCCACACCTGGAATGGATAGATCAGCTTATGCCAGAAATTTCCTGTTGTCAGTCTCGGCTGATAATGCAGCTGCTCCATCAACTTATCTGCTGCCTTTTTCCACCGTTCTTCTCCGGTCTCATCATACATAAAATAAAACAATTTGCCTGCATTGATAAAATCCAGGTTATATTCACCGAGCACATAACTCTTGATTTCCCCGTCTTCCTTCACATAAGGATCCATAAAACGGATGATATACTCCCGGTAAAAGTCGTCTCCGGTCACCTCATACATCTTTTTGCATCCCAGGAGCAGACATCCATCCTCATAATTCCACTCGTTAAAATCTTGGCCATCTACCGTTTCCCGATAGATATCCAGACCCTTATAGTCATTCATATAGTCCTTAAAAAATTTCTGCAGTTCCATCTTCTCCTCCTCTGCCCCTTTTGGATATAAGAAGGGCCGTGGAAACCCTTCTGGTTCTTCCACGGCCGCTGATTTCCCTTAAAATCTGATTATTAATATGGATTAGATGCATTGACATCATTAACAGAATCGATCAGGTACTGAGCCAGTTCTGCCGGATCTCCGCCTGCACTTAAATTGTCGAATACCTCATAGTAAACACCAGTACGCTCTTTTAATGCAGAATTCTCGAAGTTCGGATCAAAGGAATATACGCAGGCAGCAGTTGTGATCGCATTTGCCTCTGCTACATATTTATCAACCAGACCCTCATCCTCCAGAATCTTTAATGCTACGGTATTACATGGGATACCTCTCTGGGTATTTAAGATTTTTACGCCGGTCTCATTGGATGTTAAATACTCCATAAGCAGCGCAGCTTCCTCTTTGTGCTGGGAAGTCTCGGTGATTGCAAAGCCCTGGGAAACCTTGCTCATACCAAAGCCATTGTCACCAGCTCCTGTTAAATAGTCACCCATCACAACTTCGATACCATCATTGACAGAATTTACGATATTATTTGCTGCAGAGTCATACTCCAGGATTCCTGCGTAATGACCATCCATCCATTTCGGATTGGATAAGAAGCTTTCTGCTCCATCTGCCTGGATCGTTGCGATGCTTGGCTCTACATGATTCTCTTCCAGGGAATTGATGAAATTCATGCCGTCTGTCACTTCTTCTACAGTATACTGAACTTCCATGTCTTTTACCCATGGTTTTCCGTATTTCTGCTGCAGATACCAGTTCATGATCCAGAATCTCTCATAGCCCTCATCAGCTAATGGATAGTAGTCATCACCAAGCTTCTCTTTAAAGGTATTGCCTGCTGCCAATAACTCATCCCATGTCGTTGGAATCTCAATTCCTGCCTTATCGAAGGAAGTCTTCTGCCACATAAATAATTTACTGGTCACGCTGATCGGAACACCCTGTAATTTGCCAGCTACTGTCATTGCCTCCAGATTTACTTCCGGGAAGTTTTCCAGAGAAATGATGTCCGAATACTGATTCAGATCCACAAACTTAGAACCATCTCCGGAATACTGATATAACCAGTTCCAGTTGATCTGCATCAGGTCTGGCGCCGTTCCGCCAGCTAACTGCGTAGCAACCTTATCCTGCCAGCCATCCCATGCGCTGTACTCACATTCTACAGTGATCCACGGATATTCTTTCATAAATGCATCTACAGCTTCCAGGGTTGCCTTATGTCTGGATTCGCCGCCCCACCAGCTGAACCGGATCGTAACCGGTTCCTGGTCACCTGTTTTTGTGCTTCCTGCGGCCTCAGTTGCTCCTGCGGCAGTGGTTGCTGCTGTTTCCGCTGCTGTTGTCTGCTGTGCAGAATTTCCGCCTCCACAGCCTGCCAGGGTTACAACTGCCATAGCCGATGCCAGTGTTACAGATAATACCTTCTTCATAATGTTTCCCTCCATGATATATTTTTTTACTGCTTGTTATTTATACGCCAGCTCTGGAACTGCAATCTCAAACCATACATAATTCACATTTTCGTTTTCTTTTATCTCGATGGCATGATCGATATCAACCGGGATAAATGCAAAATCCCCTTCAGAGAGTTCGATTTCCTCATCACCCGCTTTGTACAAAAACTTTGTACCAGGCATTCCGTAATACCACTGGTACAGATCATGATGTCTGTGCGGATCTGCTTTATTCGGTCCTTTTCCAATAATAGCGCCCATCGTCATTCTGGTGATCCAATGGGTATCCAGAATCGAGTATGCCTTGATTCCATCTGGCCGGAAGCCCTCTGTATACTGAATACACTGGCTCAACGGGCAGAATCTCGGAAGGGAGATATGCCATTTTCCCCACCATTCCACATCCATTGGAAGCATCACACAGGTCAGCTGCAGGTACTCCACATCCGTTACTGCATGAAGGACATTTTTTTCCAGATCCATATTCGGAATGAACAGCGATGGCTCTGTCACCATAAATGCTTTATCTCTGGTTGTGATATAACATTCACCACTGGTAATATAGATCAGCTGTGTAATATCACCAAACACCTCCAGTTCAACCGTTTCTCCCGCTTTTACCTGGCATTTATAAGTATGTACGCCTTCAACCATGCCAGGCAGCATTTCTGCCCTTTTTACCCCATTTGGCAAAATCTCAAATGCCATATTCTCCTTTTTTTGATACTTGATAACCCCCATCATAACCTCCTTATTCTTCTTTGGAATAATCTTCCCAATATTTTTCATAAACAGCTAACAATTCATCTCTGTCTATTTCCCCTGTAATATACCTGGCCCATTCCTCGCTTGTTGCTTCTGCGATTCCTATGGGCAGATAGCCCATGAGATCATCGGTCATTTTATGCCTTGTATAGTATTCATACGTATCCTTTGCCATGCTGCATAAGCCTGTCTGACACTCGGAAGCAATCACCGGCATGATTCCCATGTTCTCTTTTTGGTAAGCCAGCGCTTCGCTGTCTCCGCTCATCCAATTAATGAACTCTTTTGCTTCTTTCTGATGTTTTGAGTTTCTTGTAACACCAAATCGTACCGTATCCATCAAAAGTGGATTTTTCTCTGCGTTATCACTTAATAACATTGGACCAATCTGGGTTACCTGATCAACCCTCTGTCCCGCTTTTTTCATTCCACTTAAATCTCTGGCACTTTCATTTAAAATCATGGCATATCGCCCAATATAAAAATAATTTCTTGCCAGATCTGTATCCAACTGGAGTGGTCTCCGGTTTCCATATTCCAGCGTCAGATCACAAAAATCAAATAATGCCTGCCAATCCGGATCATCTACAATCGGTTTCTGTGTATTTTTCTTCAATCTTCGGATATACAGCTTGGGATCCGGTTTTAACGCCGTCATCTGCAGCAATCCATTTTCTACCCAGGTACTGATCTCGTGATAAGGGTTCATAAACTGGGAAATGTCTTTTTTCTCCAGATCCTCGCAAAGCTGTTTTAATTGTGATTTTGTTCTCGGCACCCGTTCCCATCCGGCTTGTTTTAACAATTCCATGTTGTAGAGGATTCCCATCCCATAGATGGCATCCGGAACCGAATAATAATGCCCATCTATCTTTCCTGCCTCCACTACATCCGGAAACATCTGTGTCAGTACGGGAAGATCATCCAACTGAACCAGGTGGGCGCTCCACTCCTCCAGTTTTTCTCCCGCTCCCACTTCCATAATATCCGGAAGAGTTCCGGTAGCCAGTTTCATATTCATCAGATCCCAATATGCATTCTGGCGAACCAGGATCCACTCGATATCTTTGATCTCCGGATGTTCCTTCAAATAAAGCTTTGTCAGTCCATCAATGCTCTGATCCCACTGAGATTCTGCAATACAGACCTGAAGTGTGACCATACCTTGTGGCTCCTTCGGCTCTTCATTATGGACCGCACACCCTGCATTGATCAAACAGATACCTGCGATCAATGCGGCAATTTTATTCACTTTTTTCATTGGCATTCTCCATTCCGTCAGAAATTCACGGCTCAGGAAGATTGTTTATGTCCTGATTTTACCGATTCTGACCTTATTTTTACACTGACAGTATTGCTTTTCAGGTGGACAATTTTCACTTTTTTCTTCAAAAATCATCTGCCCTTTTCTTGCCTTTCCTATGCGGGTATTATATCATAATTAATAAGAAGCAGATTGTAATTCTCTCTTCTGCCTTCAGGAGGATTTTTCATGAATACAAAACCTTATGAGAGTGTTCACATCCGTATGATAAAGTTTCTATCTGTCTGCCTGATCGTACCGATGTTGATCTACTGCTGTTATTCCTATACTGCAACAAAGTCCAGATTAGTTAAAAACTATCAGGATCAGACTCTAAATACGATGGAAGCCACCTCTCATTCCATCACTTCTTATATGAGGATTGCAGATTTTACTGCCAAAAGCATCCATTTTAATGATGAGATTCTTCCGCTTCTAAAACTAAATGGGCAAAAGCTTTCTCCAAGCCGCCAATTACAGGTGACCAACCAGCTATTCAGTTATCTGCAGCAGCTTTATGGCATTGTTCCGGAGGCGACTCAGATCCATTTAGATGCATATAAGCTGCGAAGACTCATGATCCTGACCGACACCTTCCAGCAATACGAAAAAGAACACATCTATGTCTGGAAGGAACGCCAAGTGACTACTCCACCTTATGAAACATATATTAATCCCACACACCTGCAATATGACTATAATTTCACAAACACCGATTTAAATACCTATGCGATGGTTGTTACTTTAGCTCTTCCGATTTATGATATCCCTGCAACTGACGAACCAATTGCTAAATTATCCATTGATATTCCTCTGGATGTATTTCAAAGTATGTGTTCTCCCCTTTATAATGAGGCAGAGCACTTTTCAATCATCGATTCCAAACACCATGTGATCTTTTCATCAGATGCTGCAGCTAATGGAACCCTTTCTTCTGATCCATTGTTTCTGACCATGACCGATCAGGCTGCAGCATCCGGTCAATCGATCATACATTCCAGCAGAAAGGATTATTATTACTGTGTGCCCATTCAGGACTCTTCCATGAACTGGTATATGATCAAAACAACGCCCAAAAACTATGTATACCGAGATGCGAGTATTTTCCTGCGGCACAGCACCTTTCTTTTATTTTTATCACTGCTCATTGCCCTGACACTGTCTGTCACCACAGTGATGCGGCAGACCGAGCCGTTACGACAATTAACCAAATACACCGATGCGATCCAGAAAGGAAATTTGAATGAACATCTTTCTGACTACCTGGTCTATACGGAAAATGATGAGATTGGAAGCCTGATCCGAAGTATCCAGAAGATGATCTACTCCATCAACCATTTTGTTATTCGGGAATACCAGTTGGAGTTAGCTAACAAATCCAGTGAATTAAAGGCGCTGCAGGCTCAGATCAACCCGCATTTTATTTACAATACCTTACAATGCATTGCTGCGGAGTCCTTAGAAACCCATAATCTGGAGGTCTACCGTTCCATCACCACCCTGGGACACATGATGCAGTATTCCATGGATACCAAAAATAACAAGGTTACTTTAAAACAGGAGATCACCAACTGCAGTAACTATATCCGTTTACAAAAAATGCGTTTTTCCAACAAAGATATCCGTCTGGAATTAAACAACGAGCCAGACACCTTGGAAATCCTGGTTCCTAAAATGATTCTGCAGCCATTGGTAGAAAATGCTTTTAAACACGGAAACTTATTAAAGATCCCTGATGCCTGCATCCAGATCCGTTCTTTTCTGAAAGATCAGATCCTTCACATCTTAGTAGAGGACAATGGGATCGGCATTTCTTTTCATACATTGGCTCAGGTCCAGGAACAATTAAAAAATACCAAAGAGGAATTAACTAATCAAGGTGCCAACACGGTTCTTCAGTACTTTTCAGAAGCGGAACAACATACAAAACAGGAAGAACCTTCCGATACTTCATCCAGCTTTGAAACACGTTTAAAAAATGATCGCCAGAATGTTCATATTTCTAATCATATCGGACTTTGTAATGTTTACATGCGTCTGCTATTAATGTACAACAACCAGTGCCAGCTCTCCATCTACCCCAATGATGAATGCGGCACTACTATCCATATCGAAATTGTATTAAATACACTTGAAGAGGGAGTGAAACAAACATCATGAAATTACTAATTGTCGATGATGAATACCATGTAATCAAAACGGTCAGATATCTGCTCCAGATATCCCCGATCCAATTCGATGAGATTTTTGAGGCGCAGTCAGCCAAAGATGCCATCACCATCATCGAACGAGAACGGCCTGAAATCCTGATCACAGATGTACTGATGGCGGATGTAACAGGACTGGATCTGATGAATTACTTAAATAATACTTCCATTCCGATTAAAACGATCGTCATTTCCGGATATAATAATTTCGAATATATCCGTGCGGCTTTAAAAGAGGGCGGTGTGGATTATCTGCTAAAACCGATCGATGCAGATCAGTTGTTTTCCGCTGTAGAGACCGCCATTGATCAATGGGAAAAGGAAGATGCCCAGAAAAAGCAGACCTTAAAGCATCTGGATATGATCCAGTCCATGAGTTCTCTATGTAAGGAAACTCTTCTTTACCGTATCATGACTCAGAGCTCTATTGAAAAGTATTATCAAGATCTGCTTCAGATTGTTCCTGACCTGAAGCAATGTCGTAACTGTATGGTTGGGTATGCTAACTGCAGCCCGTTTTTTTCAACACATTCTGAAAAAATCTACAACGTGTTGAAAGAATTTATCGCCTCTTTGGATGGTATTCTTCAAAAGAATCACATTGGTTCCTGCTTCTGGAGCTCTGATGACACCTCTGAGATACTGCTTTTTTTGCACCATCACACCAGTGATGCGCTGCAGATACTTCATGACTCTCTGGAAAAACTATGCAG
>CAKRWX010000071.1 GCA_934418055.1 uncultured Lachnospiraceae bacterium | reverse complement strand
GTTTGGGGCAGAGGGACTGATGTATGCCAGTGTGTTTGTAACGGTATTTAATATTTTGTTGTGGACGGTGGGCTATTCGGTAGTAACGAAAACTTCTAATTTGAAAGCCATTTTGAAGACCATTGGAACGTCTCCAGTGATTATTTCTGTGGTGTTAGGTCTGATCTTGTATCTGGGACGGATCCCGGTGCCGGAGGTGATCGCGGAGCCTGTCAGCATGATCGGCAATATCAATACACCGTTGGCAATGATCATCACAGGAATGATCATCGGAACCAGTGATTTAAAGAAAATGGCAGGAAATCCGATGATCTGGTACGTGACAGCCATCCGTATGGTGCTGGTTCCGGTTATCTGTTTTGTGGTATTCCGGGTGATTGGCGCTGGCTCTATTGTAGCGGAGGTAGTACTGTTATTAGAGGCGTGTCCGTGTGCGGCGATCACGTCAGTGTTTGCAGTGCAGTATGGATATCATGAGGATCTGGCTGCAGGAACAGTAGTGGTATCCACGTTATTGAGTATTGTGACATTGCCAGTCTGTGCCATGCTTCTGACGGTGCTGATGTAAGGGATGTTTCTGTTATTAGGGGGAAGTTTCTGAACTGAAAATTTCGTGTGATATCGTGCCGATAGCAGATTTTGTCGATGAAGGCGGGAGCGATATGCGCTGCATTGACAAAGGGGATAAATCACGGTAAGATACCAATGTTAGTGCAGGCTATAAAGCCAAAACTCCATTCGTGAAGCTGATCTGGAATGGAGTTTTGACCATAATTAGGAAAGCATGGAAGAATGATTGTCAATTTAAGAATAGAATGAGGAAATGTACATGAATATTACCATAGAAGAACTGGAACAGTTAGAGCCAGGAACCTTTGATGTGATCGATATGCGGGGAGAGACGGAGATTGCCCATGGAGCGATTCCAGGTTCCATCGCCATTCCAGAGCAGGAACTTTTAGAAAATCCACCGGAAAATACCGGGAAGAAGCTGGTGATCGTCTGCAGCAGAGGCCGGGTCAGTGTGGATGTGTCGGAGGAGCTGTGCAGCCGCGGTTATGAGGCGTACAGCTTAGAGGGCGGCTACATCGGCTGGCTGATGAACGAGATGAAGAAGCAGGAAGCAGAGGAAATCTGCGAGTCTGTGGAGAAGAGCATCCGCAAGAAATTCCACAAGAGCATCTGGAGCAATTTCACCAAGGCAGTCCGTCAGTATGAGCTGGTGAAAGAGGGCGACCGGGTGGCAGTCTGCATTTCCGGTGGAAAAGATTCCATGCTGATGGCGAAGCTGTTCCAGGAGCTGCAGCGATACAGCAAGTATCCATTTGAGGTGGAATATCTGGTGATGGATCCAGGATACAGCCCGGAAAATCGTCACGTGATCGAGGAAAACGCAAGAAAATTGAAGATTCCGGTACACATTTTCGAGTCGGATATCTTTGATTCTGTATACAATGTGGAAAAATCCCCATGTTATCTGTGCGCCCGTATGCGCCGGGGACATTTATATAATTTTGCAAAAGAGTTGGGTTGTAATAAGATCGCTCTGGGCCATCACTATGACGATGTGATTGAGACCATTTTAATGGGTATGCTTTACGGAGCCCAGGTGCAGACTATGATGCCGAAGCTTCACAGCACCAATTTTGAGGGAATGGAGCTGATCCGTCCGCTGTATTTGATTCGTGAGGACGACATCAAGGCATGGAGAGACTATAACCATCTGCATTTCATCCAGTGCGCCTGCAAGTTTACAGACACCTGCACCACCTGCAACAACGAGGAGACTCGTTCCAAGAGAGTGGAAGTGAAGCAGCTGATCGCGAAACTGAAAGAGACCAACCCATTTGTGGAGAGCAATATTTTCAAGAGCGTGGAAAATGTCAACCTGGATACGGTGATCGGTTACAAGGTTGGTGGTGTGCGCCATCATTTCCTGGATACTTATGATGAGAAGGGAAAATCAGAGAGTGCTGGAAAACAGGATAAGACAGGCGAAAAGGCGGAATAAGAGCATGAGACTGGAAGAACATATCGCCGATACGTTAAAAGAGTGGGAGCTGAAGCTGGGGAAGATCGACGGCGGGATCCGGCTTTATTATCCATGTGATTCTGTGCGGGAGTATCTGGAACAGGCGTGTGCTGGGGGCCGGAGAAAAAAGGCGGAAGAGGAACCAACAGCAGTAGGATCAACAGCAGACAGTGCGATTTGGCAGCAATTCCATGGGATGAAAAACGAAGATCTGGCGGAGTGTGTCCGCCAGTATCTGCAGGCAGAGGCTGCTTACCTGGGACCGATCAAAACCGAATACCATGAGGGCAGGATTGCTGTCCAGATCCCGGACCAGGGCTGTCAGTTTGTGTCAGAGCAGATGGAATACCCGGAGCTTCTGGTGCGGCTGCTTCCGTGTTTAAAAGAGGGTAGTTTAGAGAAAATACGGGATTTATTTGAAACTTATGCCAGGGAGCACGGCGGACAGGTATGTGAGGATCAGGAGGAAGAAGAGCTGGGCTGCGTGCTGTATTTCGACCGGGACGAAGTAGATCCTTATGTATATTGTTTTGACGCAGATGATTTTGGCGTTACCTATCATCGGTTTGCCAGAGCCGATTACGAAAAACTGGTGTAGTGACGGAGCGGCGCGTGGAATATACACGGGCTAGAAGAGGGGAGAAGAGATTATGGCAGCAATTTTAGGGGTACTTGCCAAAGCATTTGCGTTTATGGGAATTATTGTCCTTGGCTATACGTTAAAGAAAATCCGGGTGTTTAAACCAGAAGATTTCTATGTGTTATCCAAAATCGTGATCCGGATCACATTGCCATGTGCGATCATCAACAATTTCAGCAAGATCAGTATGGATATGTCCATGCTGATCTTGTGTGTGATTGGTATCGCCTGTAACTTGGTCTATGTGGGGATTGGCTATGGCATGAACCTGAAAAAATCCGGTGACGCCAAGGCGTTTGATATGTTAAATTTGTCCGGTTACAACATTGGCAACTTTACCATGCCATTTATCCAGAATTTCCTGGGGCCTATTGGATTTGCGGCTACCAGTTTATTTGATGCAGGAAACTCAGTGATGTGTACCGGTCTGACCTTCGCCCTGGCAAGCGCGGCGAAAGGAGAGGGCGGAAAAAGTTCGATTGGTTCTATGGTGAAGACGCTGCTGTCTTCATTGCCATTTGACTGCTATGTGATCATGACGGTGGTTGCCATTTTCCAGATCAAACTGCCGGAGGTGGTACTGTCTTTTGCTTCCACAGCAGGCGGGGCCAATGCATTTTTGGCGCTGTTTATGATCGGAATTGGATTTGAGATCCATGCAGATAAGGAAAAACTGACAGAAATCGTGAAGATCCTGTCGATCCGTTATTCCATTGCGTTGGCATTTTCTTTGATTTTTTATTTCCTTGCGCCATTTTCCTTAGAGGTGCGCCAGACTCTTGCCATCGTGGCATTTGGACCGGTTTCATCGGTCAGCCCGGCATTTACCGGCAAATTACATGGGGATGTGGAGCTTTCCAGCGCGATCAATTCTTTGCAGATTATGATCAGCGTAGTGCTGCTTACCCTTGCACTGATTGTGGTGCTGTAGGAAAAAGAAATCCGGCGGCAGAAGTACAACGGAAATCTATGTGGGTTATAACAAACAACCATATCATAACTGCAAAGAATAGAAGATATGACACAATGATATACAGAAAATAAAAAACAGACATTGCTTTTACAAAATAATAGGTCTATAATGATTTCTAATCAGATTTTTAGAAATTTTAGAAGTATATACAATGGAGGAATCGTCATGGAAAAGAAAAATATCGATTGGGGCAATATCGGGTTTGCTTATATGCCTACTGATATGCGTTATGTAGCAAATTTCAAAGATGGAAAATGGGACGAGGGCGGTCTGACCGCAGACTCCAATGTGGTCATTAACGAGTGTGCTGGTATTTTACAGTACTGTCAGGAGTGCTTCGAGGGCTTGAAGGCTTACACAACCGAGGATGGAAGCATTGTTACCTTCCGCCCGGATTTAAATGCAGAGCGTATGATGAACTCCGCTTCCAGACTGGAGATGCCGCCATTTCCAAAGGAAAGATTCTTAGAGGCTGTTGATCAGGTGGTAAGAGCCAACGCAGCATGGGTTCCACCATACGGCAGCGGAGCAACCTTCTATCTGCGTCCATATATGTTTGCATCAGGTCCTGTCATCGGTGTAAAACCATCTCAGGAGTATCAGTTCCGTCTGTTTGGTACACCAGTAGGCCCATACTTTAAGGGCGGCGCAAAGCCAATTACCATCTGTGTCAGCGACTTTGACCGTGCGGCACCACACGGAACCGGTCATGTAAAAGCTGGTTTAAACTACGCGATGAGCCTTCATGCACATGAGGTTGCACATAACAACGGATTTGATGAGAATATGTTCCTGGATCCAGCTACCAGAACCTATGTTGAGGAGACTGGCGGAGCAAACTTCTTATTCGTAACCAAAGATGGCGAGGTCGTTACTCCAAAGTCTGATTCCATTCTGCCATCCATCACCAGACGTTCTCTGGTATATGTAGCAGAGCATTACTTAGGACTGAAAGTAACCCAGAGACCAGTGAAATTATCTGAGCTGTCTGATTTCGCTGAGTGCGGACTGTGCGGTACTGCAGCTGTTATCTCCCCAGTAGGCAAGGTAGTAGATCACGGCAAAGAGATCTGCTTCCCATCAGGTATGGAGAAGATGGGTCCGGTTACCCAGAAGCTGTATGAGACTTTAACTGGTATCCAGATGGGCAGAATCGAAGCTCCGGAAGGATGGATCCGCAAGATCGTTTAATTAACCTCTTGACATATTTATCCGCCGTGCTATAATCAGACACAGAAAACGTTGAAGAGTCCAGTAGTCTGATGGAAACGTTCAGAGAGGGATACACTTGGTGAAAGTATCCTACGGCAGAGATCAGGTGAATACCAGCTTGGAGTGGTCCTTAATCGGACACGGTGATTCCGTTATCATCACAATGAAGAGGCTGCGAAAGCAGCAAGCAGGGTGGAACCGCGGTATTGGATATCGTCCCTTGTCAGACTGATAAAAGGTCTGACAAGGGATTTTTTGTTGCCATGCATCCGGAAAAGCTGCCAGTGGCAGGTTTTCTGGTTGTTCTAAACTATCCTAAAAAAAGATTCAAAAAAGGAGTTATGACCATGAAGATTACATTAAAAGATGGAAGCGTAAAAGAGTACGCACAGGCAATGTCCGTTCTGGATATCGCATCTGACATCAGCGCAGGTCTTGCAAGAGTTGCATGCGCAGGTGAGGTTGACGGCGAGAGAGTAGACTTAAGAACCGTTGTAGACAAAGACTGCACCTTAAACATTCTGACTGCAAAAGATGAGGGCGGTCTGGCAACCCTCCGCCATACTGCAAGCCACGTTATGGCACAGGCTATCAAACGTCTGTACCCAGAAGCAAAACTGGCAATCGGACCGTCTATTGCAGATGGTTTTTACTATGATATTGATTTCGCTTCCCCAATCGCTGCTGAGGACTTAGAGAAGATCGAAGCAGAGATGAAGAAGATTGTAAAAGAGGCACTTCCAATCGAGCGTTTCACCCTTCCAAGAAACGAGGCCATCGCTCTGATGAAAGAGAAAGAGGAGCCATATAAAGTAGAACTGATCGAGGATCTGCCAGAAGGCGAGGAGATCAGCTTTTATAAGCAGGGCGATTTCACAGACCTGTGCGCTGGCCCTCATCTGATGAACACCAAGGAAGTTGGCAAGGCTTATAAGCTGACCAGCATTGCAGGCGCTTACTGGAGAGGCGATGAGCACAACAAGATGCTGACCCGTATCTACGCAACTGCTTTCGGCAAGAAAGAGGAGTTAGAGGCTTACTTAAACATGCTGGAAGAGGCGAAGAAACGTGACCACAGAAAATTAGGCAAAGAACTGGGATTATTCATGATGCATGACGCAGGCCCAGGTTTCCCATTCTTCCTTCCAAAGGGCATGGTATTAAAGAACACCCTGTTAGATTACTGGAGACAGCTGCATAAGAAAGCTGGCTATGTAGAGATTTCTACTCCAATCATTTTAAACAGAAGCCTGTGGGAGACTTCCGGTCACTGGGATCACTATAAGAACAACATGTACACTACCGTGATCGATGGACAGGATTACGCCATCAAACCAATGAACTGCCCAGGCGGCGTGTTAACTTACGCTTCCGAGCCACGTTCTTATCGTGACCTGCCACTGCGTATGGGTGAGTTAGGTATCGTTCATCGTCACGAGAAATCCGGCCAGTTACACGGCTTAATGCGTGTACGCTGCTTCACCCAGGATGATGCACATATCTTCATGACTCCAGAGCAGATCAAAGACGAGATCATGGGCGTTGCAAAACTGATCAATGAGGTTTACACTCTGTTTGGTTTCAAATATCATGTAGAGCTTTCCACAAGACCAGAGGACAGCATGGGAAGCGATGAGGACTGGGAGATGGCAACAGAAGGCTTAAGAAGCGCTCTGGATGCTCTTGGTCTTGACTATGTGGTTAATGAAGGTGATGGTGCATTCTACGGACCAAAGATCGACTTCCATCTGGTAGATGCCATTGGCAGAACCTGGCAGTGTGGTACCATTCAGCTTGACTTCCAGCTTCCACAGAGATTTGAGCTGGAGTATCAGGGAGCAGATGGCGAGAAACATCGCCCGATCATGATCCACCGAGTTGTATTCGGTTCCATCGAGCGTTTCATCGGTATCCTGATCGAGCATTTCGCAGGCGCTTTCCCAACCTGGTTAGCTCCAGTGCAGGTTAAAGTGCTTCCAATCTCTGACAAGTATGCAGATTACGCAGAGAAAGTAAGAAAACAGCTGGATGACGCGGGTATCCGTGTTGAGGTTGATACTCGTGCAGAGAAGATCGGCTACAAGATCCGTGAGGCACAGATGCAGAAAGTTCCTTACATGGTGATTGTTGGACAGAAAGAGGAGGAAGAGGGCCTTGTTTCTGTAAGAAGCCGTTTCGCTGGCGACGAGGGACAGAAGAACCCAGAAGAGTTCATCAAAGCACTGAGAGAGGAGATCGACTCCAAGACTCAGCGTGAGGTAAAGACTCAGGAGGCTTAATTCCTGAATAAGTACAATATTACTTTGAAACATGGAAGAAAAATAATTGTTCAGTAGGTCTGCGCACTTGCTGCGCTGACCGTAAGAAAACATAAGCTGGCAAGCAAAAATCCCATCGATGTAATCGATTCGGAATGGATTTTTGCCTGTAACTGTGAGGGTACTGAACAGTTACAAAGAGGGAAGTTCTTATCGAAAGAGAGCTTCCCTCTTTCCAGCCACAAAAGAAAAAATGAGGTTGGAGGAATTGATATGCCGGAGAAAATTCTGGTCAGCGCCTGCCTTT
Source organism: uncultured Lachnospiraceae bacterium (assembly GCA_934418055.1). Lineage (GTDB taxonomy): Bacteria > Bacillota > Clostridia > Lachnospirales > Lachnospiraceae > UBA3402. Next base: position 2,229 of record CAKRWX010000071.1, on the reverse strand, counting down.
TAGGCATCGGGTGCCGTTATGACGGGAAAGAAAAAGCCAATGATCGGGTGTTAAAACTGCTGAATGACCCGGATGTGGTGTTGATTCCCGTCTGTCCGGAACAGTTAGGCGGTCTTCCCACACCCCGGATTGCCTCAGAACGGTCCGGAGACCGTGTGGTAAACCAGGCGGGAGAAGACGTGACGGCCCAGTACTGGAAAGGGGCAGAAGCAGCTTTAAAAATGGCAGAGCTTTACGGCTGCAAGAAAGCGATTTTAAAAGAGCGGAGCCCTTCCTGCGGCTGTGGGATCATTTATGATGGAAGTTTCAGCAGACAGACAATTCCTGGGAATGGCGTAACAGCAGAGCTGTTTTTGAACCATGGGATTTCTGTGTTTGGAGAAAGTGTTTTGGAGGACTAGATCATGGAACAAAAGAATCAGGACATGACCAGTGGTTCCTTAGCAAAAGGAATCCTGTTTTTCAGCATTCCGCTGATGCTGTCCAATATTCTTCAGGTATTATTTAATATGTCAGATATTGCCGTGGTAGGCCATTTCGCAGGAGCTATGGCGTTGGGCTCTGTGGGTTCCACCACGATCCTGGTCACCATGTTTACAGGATTCCTGATCGGTTTGTCCGGTGGAATCAATGTGCTGGTGGCGCTGTATTACGGAGCGAAAAATGAGCGGGGCGTGAAGGAGACCGTCCACTCCGCGGCGATTTTAAGCCTGATCATCGGTGTGATCCTGCTCCTCATTGGAGCTGGATTTTCCAGAAATATCCTGGAACTGTTAAAGACGAAAGAGGAACTGCTGGACGGAGCAGTACTGTATATCCGCCTTTATTTCTTAGGACTTCCGGCGTTAGCTTTGTATAACTTTGGTAACGCAGTGTTCAGTGCCGTGGGCGATACCAAGAGGCCGCTTAAGTATCTGGCAGTGGCAGGTGTGTTAAATATCCTGTTGAACCTGTTTTTTGTGATTATCTGCCAGATGGGAGCAGCAGGCGTTGGTCTTGCCAGCGCCCTGTCCCAGTATGTGTCCGCGGGGCTGATCGTCCGTGACCTGTTTATCAGCAAAGGCATTTTCCGTTTACAGATGAAGGACATGAAACTGACGAAAAGCAAAGCAAGGGACATTATCCGGATCGGTATTCCGGCTGGCTGTCAGAACATGATTTTTGCCATTGCGAACTTGTTCGTCCAGATGGGCGTCAATTCCTTCAGCGCCACCATGGTGGCAGGAAACTCGGCGGCAGCCAACTCCGATGCTCTGATCTACGATATGATGGCGGCTTTCTATACCGGATGCGCCAGCTTCATGGGACAGAACTACGGAGCAGGCAAGAAGGAGCGGATCCTCAAAAGCTATTTCATCAGTCTGGCTTATTCCTTCGGCGTGGGTGCGATTATGGGACTGCTGCTGGTGATCTTTGGAAGACAGTTCTTATCCCTGTTTACCAATGATCCGGAGGTTGTGAAAGCGGGAATGTACCGAATCTCCATTATGGGATTTTCCTACGGAATTTCCGCATTTATGGACTGTACCATTGCAGCTTCCAGGGCCTTAGGCAAGAGTCTGGTGCCAACGGCGGTGGTGATCATGGGTTCCTGTGTGTTCCGGATTATCTGGGTGTACACGGTATTTGCCTATTTCCATACCATTCCGTCCCTGTATCTGCTGTATAGCTTCTCTTGGAGTATTACCGGATTGGTAGAAATTTTGTATTTTACCCACGTGTACAGAGAAAAGGTAAAAAATGGCATGAAAGCGGTGCAGGCGTAAGCAACGGCGATCTAGGCGCTGGTCAGTTCCTCCAGCCGTCCAAAGCGGTATCCCATCTCTTCCCAGCGGGTCAGCAGCTCGTCAAGGATCTGGGCGTTGGTTTTGGAGGTGCTGTGAAGCAGGACGATGGCACCTGGATGAATGCGGCCTAACAATTTCTGGAAAGCTTCCTCACGGGTGGGCTGTTTGTCTTCGTACCAGTCCACGTAGGCCAGGCTCCAGAAAAAGGTCTGATAGCCAAGTTCATCAGCCATTTTAAGATTATTCTCGCTGTATTTGCCCTGAGGCGGGCGGTAATAGCGGGTCATAGGCTGCCCTGTGGTTTTTGTATACAGAGTTTCCAGATCCTGCAATTCTTTAGAAAATGTTTCTTTGGTGGAGATCTTGGACATATCCGGATGATGAAAGGTGTGATTGCCTACGGTGTGTCCTTCCTCCACCATTCTTTTTACCAGTTCTGGAC
>CAKRWX010000070.1 GCA_934418055.1 uncultured Lachnospiraceae bacterium | reverse complement strand
GGACATGGTAGTCTGGATCCCCAGATCTCCCATGATCAGTGTCTCTTCAATTTCCTCATAGAAATCATCATCAATGGCGGAAAAACCGCTGAAAATGGAATCCATTCCGGAAATAATGTTATCTCTGGTCTTGGTCAGACCTTCTACCAGTCTTCCAAAAAATCCTTTCTTTCCTTCTGCCATAGCCTGCCTCCTTTTTCTATTCCCAACTGTCTATATATCCTCTGATACCGGATTGTTCCGCACTACGTGCTCCCACAATCGCTTACTGAGTCAACGCCTCTTCGATCAGATTAACGGATACCAGGGTCGATACGCCCTTCTCCTGCATGGTGATACCGTAAAGCCGGTCCGCTGCCACCATGGTTCCTCGTCTGTGGGTGATGACGATAAACTGAGTGTGAGCCGTCAGTTTGTGAAGATATCCGGCAAACCGGTCTACGTTGGAGTCATCCAGCGCCGCCTCAATCTCGTCCAGCAGACAGAACGGAGACGGTTTTAAGTTCTGGATCGCAAATAACAATGCAATGGCTGTCAACGCCTTCTCTCCACCGGATAACTGCATCATATTCTGCAGTTTCTTGCCCGGCGGCTGGGAAATGATCTGGATTCCGGCTTCCAGGATGTCTTCTCCCTCCACCAGTTCCAGGTTGCCGTGTCCGCCTCCGAACAGTTCCCGGAATACCTTGTCAAACTCGCTGCGGATCTCCTTGAACTTCTCATCAAACTGGCGGCGCATGCCTGTATCCAGTTCTTCAATAATATTTAACAACGTGACCTCCGCCTGCACCAGATCCTCATGCTGAGTCTTCATAAACTCATATCGTTCCGATACTTCCTTATAATCCTCAATGGCGTTGACATTGACATTGCCCAACGCGCGGATAGAGCTTTTCAGTCTGTCTGCCTGGCGTTTCAATTCCGGGATCGAGGAAAGCTCATCATCCCGCAATGCCTCCGCCTTGGAATAGGTCATCTCATATTCGGACCACATATAGTCCACATGGCGGTCTAACCGCTCTGTCAGCTTGTCCTTCTGTCCATCCAGACGAAAATGCTCTTTTTCCAGCTCCGTCATCCGCCTGGACAATTCTTCCCGCTTCTGGAACAGCCCTTTCTGCTGCCTGGAAATCTCATCCTTTTCTAAGACTTTTTCATCCAGCCGTTTCTGACCGTCCTCGATCTGCCCGGCCATAGTCCGGATCTGCTCCTCCAGTCTTTGGATTTCTTCCTGTTTTCCCTGGATGATCTGATCCGTGTTGGTTCCGTGAGATAACAGTTCCTGTTTTTCTTCTTCCCGTCTGCGGATCTCTTCCCGGATACGGTTTGTATTTTCCTTCACAAACTGGTATTTCTGCTGCAAAGCTGCGGTCTCTAACTGGATCGCAGACAAACCCTTCGCCAGTTCTTCCCGCTTCTGCCGGTACTCTCCCTGGATCTCACCTAACTTCTGGATCTGCTTCTCCGTATCTGCATTACGAATTTCCAGACTCTCGATCTCTTTTATCAGCTCCGCCTGGTTTCTCTGCAGCTCATGAATCTGTTCTTCCAATTGGGTATTTTCCAATACCATATCCGTGGAAGAATCGGAAATCTCCTGGATCTTCTGCTCCAGCTGGCGCACATGGATCTGAACCGTATTCTGCTTTAACGAAACGCTCTGATACTCCGCCCGGATCTGATCCAGTTCTTCCTGATGTCCGGTCAGTTCTCCCTCCCGCAGGCTTAACTCTTTCTCGATCCGGTGTACTTCATTTAAGCACTTCTGGCACCGTTCCTCCAGCTCCTCGATCTCACGCCGCCGTCCCAGAAGATTACTGGTATTCTTAAAAGCACCACCAGTCATGGAACCACCGGCGCTTAAAAGTTCGCCATCTAATGTAACAATTCTTAAAGTATATTGGAACTTTCTAGCCAGAGCAATGGCATGGTCGATCTGATCCACCACCACCACTTTCCCCAGCAGATAACGGATCAGCCCCTCATACTGCTTCTCCGCCTGCACCAGGGTACTTGCCAGACCGATCACACCCGGTTCTTTTAAGGCTTTTTCCTGGTTAAAGCTGCTGTTTTTCTGTCCCACACTGGTCAGCGGCAAAAATGTCGCCCGGCCAAATTTATTCTTCTTTAAATACTCGATCAACTGCTTGGCCGTCGTCTCGGAATCTGTAACGATATTCTGGATACTGCCGCCTAAAGCCGTCTCAATAGCAGTCTCATACTCCTTTTTCGTGGAAATGATATCCGCTACCACGCCGTGAATGCCTTTCACCCGGTCCCGGACTTCCATGACCTTCCGGATACTGCCGCCGTAACCATCATAGCGCTCCGCTAAGTTTTTCAGGGAGTCCATCTTGGTGTATGCGGCCCGGTACTCCTGCTGGGTCTCATTTAACTGGCGGTTTAACCGGCGGACTTCCTGTTCCGTCTGGCCGATGGCCTCCTCGCAGGTTCCTCTCTGCAGTTCCAGTTCCATTAAACGGTCCTTTAATTCCTGCAGATGTTTTTCCTCTTCCTTCCGCTGTTCTTCCTGAACAGACTCATCGCTCTTGGATTTTAACAGCTTCTGGGCCACTTCCGACCGGCGCACCAGCACCTGCTCCAGCATCGTCTCGTACCGCTGCTTTTTCGCGGTCAGATCTGACTTTTCGTTTAAAGTCTGGATAATGGCCTGTTTCTGGTCTTCCACCTGCTGATCCAACAGCATCCGCTTCTCGTCCGCATCCTGGACTGCTTTTTCCGCTTCTTCCTGGCATTTTAAGCTTTCCTGGGCCTGGGCAGTCAGATCTTCATGCTCCTTCTGGTACTGGCTGATCTGCTGCCGCTTTTCTTCCATCTCCTTGTCCATGGACTGAATTCGAGACGCTAAGTGCTCCGCATTGATCTTTTCCGTGTTGATCTGCTCTTTCAAGACGTTGATCTGACCTTCCATACTGCCTTTTAATAAGTCAGACTGGTTCTTTTCATTGCGGATCTGCTCTAATTCCTGATTTTTCTGTTCTAATGCCTGATCCAGCTCTTCGTAAGTGGTACGGATCTGCTCCGAAGTCTTCTGGGTTTCCTCCAGATCTCCGGTTACAATCTCTTCCTTCTTCTCCACCTCTTTTAACTGAACCTTCAATTCCTGGGTTTCTGTCAAAAACAGATTGACCTCGTACCGTTTCAGCTCTTCTTTCAGCTTTAAATACTCTCTGGCGGTCTCAGATTGCTTCGCCAACGGTCCCACCTGTTTTTCCAGCTCCGATAAAATATCTGTCACACGGACCAGGTTCTGTTTCTCGTCCTCTAATTTTTTCTGGGCGATGGCTTTCCTGCGCTTGAATTTTACAATTCCCGCCGCCTCGTCAAACAGCTCCCGCCGTTCCTCCGGCTTGCCGCTTAAGATCTTATCGATCTGGCCCTGTCCAATGATGGAATATCCCTCTTTGCCAATACCGGTATCGTAAAACAGCTCATTGACATCCTTCAAACGACAGGCGCTGCCATTGATCCGGTACTCGCTCTCTCCAGAACGGTAAATCCGTCTGGACACCGTCACCTCATCATAGTCAATGGCCAGCTGATGATCGGAATTATCCAGGGTAATGGCCACGTAGGCAAATCCCTGCGGCTTTCGAAGCTCCGTTCCGGAAAAGATCACATCCTGCATACTGGCACCACGAAGCTGCTTGATTCTCTGTTCACCTAATACCCAGCGGACCGCATCAGCAACATTGCTCTTGCCGCTGCCGTTGGGGCCAACGATTCCGGTGATTCCGTTATGGAACTCAAAGACGATCTTATTGGCAAATGATTTGAAACCCTGCACCTCAATGCTTTTTAAGTACATAAAACACCTACATTTCCTTTAATTTCAAGATTCCTTTGTAGGCCGCCATCGCTTCTGCCGCCTTTTTGGTCCGTCCGGTTCCCCTTCCGATCTCCTCTGTGCCGATCATCGCCCGCACTTCAAAGGTCTTATTGTGGTCCGGTCCCTCTTCTCCCAACAGTTCATAGACCAGAGGTTCCTCTCCCTGGCTCTGAACCATCTCCTGTAAAATAGTCTTGCTATCATAAAAGAGCTGTTTGTGTTCCATATCATTCATAATAAACCGCAGAATAAACTCTTTTGCATTAGCAAAACCACCATCCAGATAAATAGCGCCAATCAATGCTTCCATGGCGTCAGAAACGATGGAGTTACGTCCACGTCCTCCAGTGGCCTCCTCGCCTTTGCCTAACAGCAGATACTCACCCAGCTGGATCTCTCCTGCACAGTAAGCAAGTGCCGGTTCACACACCATGCTGGCTCTTGTCTTGGTTAAATCCCCTTCTGGAGACTGACGGAAACGGTGAAATAAAAAATCACTGGAAACCACTTCCAGCACCGCATCTCCTAAAAATTCCAGCCGTTCGTTGCACTCTAACTTGTCCAGTCTGTGTTCATTGGCATATGAACTGTGGATCATGGACTGACGGAACAGCTGCTTGTTGTGGAACTCATATCCGATTTTTTCTTCCAGTTCCTTTAAATCCCTGCTCATCTAGGTTCCCCCTTTATATGGAAACGCCGCAGCCTTTTGCATGCTGCAGCGTTCTCTATCTTTTCTTTCCTTGATTTACTTAGTTTAATGCGCTCTTGATCTGCTCTACTGCATCCCCGACCGTTACGATGTTCTCTGCAGCTTCCTGTGGGATCTCAATGTCGAATTCTTCCTCGATACCCATGATAATCTGGAAAATATCCAGGGAGTCGGCACCTAAGTCATCGACAAATGTGGTAGCCATGGTGATGTCCTCTGCATCCACATTTAATACCTCTGCAATAATTCCCTGTAATTTCTCAAATTCCATAACTCAAATCCTTCCTCTCTTAAAATATAAATATAATTATTATTTTTCAGGCTTTCCGTTATCGGTAGGCTCTGTTTTTAAGCTTTCTCGTATTTTCTCGTTGATCTGCTGTTTGGCAAAAGTCTCGCACTGTAAAATAGAATTGCAGACCTCTAATGCTTTGGAATTGCCGTGGGTCTTTACCACTAGGCCATTTAATCCCAAAAGCGGCGCGCCGCCGTACTGGCTGGCGTCAAATGCCTTCAGAGTCTCTTTCAGCGCCGGTTTTACCAACAATGCGCCGATTTTACTTCTGAGAGAACCCAACATTCCCTTCTTGACCATGCTGATCAATGTGGCTCCCACGCCTTCATACAGCTTTAAGATCACATTGCCCACAAAAGCTTCGCTGACAATGACGTCTGCTCCGCCATGGGGAATCTCTCTGGCCTCAATACTTCCAATAAAGTTGATGTCCTCACAGGCTTTCAGAAGCGGGAATGTCTCTTTCACCAGGGCGTTGCCCTTCTCCTCTTCCGCACCGATATTGACAATGGCAACTCTCGGCTTCTTGATTCCAATTACATGTTCCATATAGATAGAACCCATTCTGGCAAACTGAACCAGATGGGACGGTCTTGCGTCTACATTGGCTCCACAGTCAATCAGAAGGGACACTCCCTTTTCTGTGGGGATTAACGGCGCTAACGGCGGACGCTCCACGCCTTTAATTCTTCCGACGATCACCTGACCGCCTACCAGAATCGCACCTGAACTTCCTGCAGAAACAAAAGCATCTGCCTCCTGTTTCTTCACCATATTCATACCAACCACAATGGATGAATCTTTCTTTTTCCGGATCGCGTTCACCGGAGGTTCCTCGGTCTCAATAACCTCTGATGCGTGAACCACCTGGATCCGGTCTTTCGGATATGAATACTTCTCCAGTTCCCGGCGTACCACATCTTCTTTGCCTACCAGGGCGATCTCAATCTGGTCAGTCTTTGCCACTGCGTCCACTGCGCCCTTGACCATCTCAACTGGAGCGTAGTCACCGCCCATGGCATCTACTGCAACTCTAATCATCTTTATGCTGCTCCTTCCAGACTATCTTCTCCACTAACCTATTACATAATATACTAGATATTGTTTTATAAATCAATCACAAATTATGTATTTTATTTTGTTACTTTTTCAAAGTACCGAATCCGGATTATACAGGAATAATTCTCATTTTCTTCTTCTGGACTGGATTCTTCAGACGGCGTTGCGGTCGGAACCCCTTTCTCCGCCCCATAACCCTGTTTCATGGAAAGTTCCAAAACCAATGCCGGATAAGTCCCATGTTCGATTTTTTCTGTGATTTCTTCTAACATTTCTATCCCTGATACTTCAAATGTCACAGTCACATCCCTGGCTATCAGCGTTTCATTGATCTTCTCTGTCTGGAATTCCAATCCATACTCAGAGACTTCGCCAAAGATTTCCTTTAATTCCTTCATCTCATTTTTCTGGTTGTTGTACTCCGGTAAGTCTTCCAGCCGATATGGCAGGTCTTCAATTTCCCGGTTCATCCACTCCCGGTTCCCAGAAAGGTCCTTCTGTTCCCGGATCTGGCGTTCCGTCTGCACCAGTTCTTCCTGATAAACAGCCATTTTTCTCCGGACGGGCAATGCAAAGGCGACCACATAAATCAGAATCACAGCCAGCAATCCAGCCACCACCAGCATCGTTTTCTTCTGGAAATTCATATGTTTAGGATTCATGGTCTTCTCCTCCTGCCAGCCAAAGCTCCATTTCTGTTTTCTCATTCTGCTGGGTCAGTTCCACATGATCTACCAGCGGACTACTCTCGATCCGTCCCATCGTTTCCACCGTTTTCTCCAACGTCCAGCCAGATAACAGAATTCTGCATTGATCCTCTGACACTTCCATCTCTTCCACATTACCGTAGGCAAATACCTCATCTTTTAACAGACTCAGAAGTTCGGCGCGGTAGCGATTCTGTCCTATGGGTTCTTTTTCCAGCCCAGACCATTGCTGATAGGCCTGTTCCATCTCATCATAGTCTTTATTTTCTTCAAGAAGAATCGACAGCTCCTTCTTTTTCTGCTCCAGAGTGTGCTTCTGATCAGTCAGATTCTTAAACGGACTCACCGCCATATACCAGACCATCAGACACAACAGGATCATTCCAGGAAGAACTGGCAGATAATTTCTCTGGTTCCGATTCCTTTTATAGGACGCAAAATTCATATTTTTTCTCTCCGTCCGTTTCTTTCCTTCCATATCCTATCCTCTCCAAAATGTGATTCCAGCTGCTTCCGCGCTGATTCCTTCCGGTACCGCGCCATGATGATTGTCCAACAGCCTCGTCCAATCACACCGTTCCACCTTCAGACATTCTGCAATCTCGGTTTCCAGAGATGGATTTCTCGCTCCGCCTGTAACATAGATCCGTTCCGGTACAGTTCCTGGATAGCTGGTCTGATAATAATCCCAGGTCTTCTCCAGTTCAAACAGCACTTCTTCCTCTGTCTCACAGCTTTCCAGCCCACGTTTTGCAAAAAGCAGACCATTCTGATAGAAATACAGACGGACGCCACGTTTGCCGCAGTCCATCACACAGCAGTTTCTCCGTTCATGTTCCTGATTCTCCCGGTCAGACCGGATCAGATTGGAAATGGCGGAAGACGCCGGTGCCAGGGCCGCTAGTTTCCAACCAGCCAGACGAATCAACTTCTGATACCATTCTATCGTTCTGGCCGGTACTGCAGCCGCCAGAAGATCCATCATCCCGTCCCGGTTTTCTTCCCCAGGTGCTGGATCTGCCAGACTGTAATCATAGACCCATTCTTCCATGCTGTGTTCCAGATAATCATAAAATTCATAGGGCAGATTCAGCATCAGACGCTTCTGGTCCATGTGCGCCATGCGGAGCCGCTTGGTGATCACCAGATGTTCTGGAAGAACCACACATGCTCCGTATCTGGATAATCCATGTTTCCGTCCCAATTCTTTTAAGAATTCCGCCGCCGATTCCACCGAGAGAATTTTCCCATCCATCCGAAAATGTTCCGGGATCCGTTCACATAATTCCCCGCATATTCTGTTATTCTCATGGACTGCGATTTTCACAAATTCACTGCCCAAATCAATTCCGATATATTTTCCTGTCATACGATTTCCTTATTTTGATTTCTTGTAACGATTCCGTATCCTCATCGTTTCTCTTATCTTTACCATATATGTACATACCACCGGATCAGCGCTTCTCCATAACAGAGACAGAACGTCGTTGACGCCGCAATTACCGGGCCAAATGGAATTTTTCTCTTTTTCGTGATGACGCATACCAGGATTCCCAGCACACTGCTTAAAAACAGATTCAGGAAATTCCCTTTCCATCCCAGATACCAGCCGGTGACAAACAAAAGACGGATATCTCCATAACCGATGGTTTCCCGCTTCATTTTCCGGTCCATGCAGACTGACAACAGAAACAATCCGCCGCTGATCAATCCCGCGCCCAGAAGACCATCCACAAAAGAAATACCTTCCTTTGGAAATAGAATTACAAAAACTGCCTTCCATACCAGCGCAGCTGCCAGCAACACTTCTGGTATTTCAAAATTTTCCATATCCCATAATGCGATCGCCAGCAGAATTGCCTCAAAACCAGCAGTGCAGATTCTCTGGCTCCATGTGTCAAACCGCAGCATCACCACGGTAAAGCCAATAGCCAGGGCAGCCTCCGCCAACACGTTATGTACAGGAATTTTTCCTTTACAATATCTGCATCTTCCTGTGTTGATCAGCCACCCAAAGATGGGAATTAGTTCCACACCACCAAGGACATGGCCGCAGCTGGAACATCTGCTCCGACCTCCCAAGGGCTTTTTGTCATGGATTCTCTCTGTCATACAACACACGAAACTTCCGAAAACTGCTCCAATTACTGCCGCCCAGAAGCCAAAATATATCATGTTCCACCAATCCATCCTATTCTCTTAACCAATTTCTTCGCTTACATCTGCCCATACATAGACAATAACGGCAGATACATGGAAATCACAATAAATCCAGTAACCAGGGTCAGCACTACCATCAGAACTGGTTCCAGTCCTGCCGCCAGTTTCTGTGCCGCAATCTCTTCCTGGGTGTCAAAATACTGGCCCATGGAAGCCAGCATAGATGCCAGTTCTCCAGATTCTTCTCCTATGGCGCAGACTTCCTTCAAAATCTCCGGAAATGTCCCATCTTCTGTCATCCACGCCCCAAGGGATTCTCCATCCTGCAATTTTCCAGCCGCCTGCCGGATCTTTCTCCCGGTACTCTTATGGTCGATGGAACCTGCCGTGATCACCAGCACCTGTGGAAGCGGGACTCCGGCTTCCAATAGCGTAGACACCGTATGACAAAACTGGGCATAAACACTCATATCCCACAATTTTCCGATCATAGGAAGATGCTTTATGATCATTTCCAATTGTTCTCTTCCCCGTTCGGTCTTCCAGTAACTGATCACTCCAGCCATAGTTAAAACGATACCCAGCAAAAGAACCAGAATATACTCCTGTAAAAATCCAGAAATGGAAAGCAGTACTTTCGTGCCAAGAGGCAGATCCGTTCCCATTTTCCTTAACACCGCCGCAATGGACGGCACCACCCAGCCAACGATAAATGTCAGCACCAGAGCCGCCATGCCTAGCACAAAGCAAGGATAAATTAGCGCTGTTCCAATCTTTTGTCTGGCCTTATACCTTCTCTCATAATATGCAGAAAGATTCTCAAAACCTTCTATCAGCCGACCGGAATGTTCTCCGCCGCGGACCATTTCCAGAA
>CAKRWX010000069.1 GCA_934418055.1 uncultured Lachnospiraceae bacterium | reverse complement strand
GATACCGTCCTCGTCAGAGAAATCCTCCTTCATGTAGATGGCGTCTTTCTCTTTCATCACCTCATACAGACGCTTGTTGCCCATGATGACGGTGTCTAATACCTGATATTCGTCGTATTTAAAATGATCCTGCTGTAAAAAGGACAGACGCTGACCTGGTGTGATTACCACATCACCGTTGGTCGGTTCCAGCTGTCCGGATAAGATCTTTAAAAAAGTAGACTTTCCAGCGCCGTTAGCACCGATCAGTCCATAACAGTTTCCCTCGGTGAATTTGATATTCACATCCTCAAACAATGCCTTTTTTCCTACTCGCAGAGTCACATTATTTGCACTAATCATTCTTTCTATCCTTTCTCACAAAACCAGTTGTTCATTGCTATGATAGCCATAGAAAATGGGGTCCTTTTTATGGGCCCCATCTTTTATGCCATATATATTGTACATGAAAATCCTTATTTTGCAAGCACTTTCCAAAGAAAAACACGGAAAATACACGGCTTATGTCCAGGCCTGCGCGGCCAGACTTTCAAAATGACGATCGATTACAGTGCCTGGCGGATCTGCTCTGCCATAGCCTCATACTCTTCGTCAGTTAAGTATACTTTGTCTGGGTTCATCTGGAAAGTACCGCCCCACTCATCGCCATCTTTGTATTTTGGAACGATGTGCATATGCAGATGGCATCCGGTATCGCCGTATGCGCCGTAGTTTACTTTTGCTGGGTTAAATACTTTGTGGATCGCTCTGGCAACCTGTGCAACCTCTGCGAAGAATGCGTTGCGGTCCTCATCGCTGATGTCGATCATCTCACTTACGTGATCTTTGTATGCCAGAACTACACGGCCTCTCTTGCTCTGCTCTTTGAACAGATACAGATAACCTGTCTTCATCTGGCAAATCGGGTAAGCAAATTTTGCAACTAAGTCGCCCTGCATACAATATGCGCAATTCTGATCTTTCATGATTCCAATCTCCTTTTGTCTGTTTCAATATTTACTGCTGGGTACAGTATACCACTTTTTATTCAAACGTACATCCTTTTTTTGCCATCTGCCGGGTGAAATTCACCTGCGGTTTTACGGCTCACGCGTTATGCAGACGTCAGCCCTTATCAGTCCTCGTATACCACCCGTCCATCGCAGATGGTCTTTTTCACTTTACCAGTCAGCTTCCAGCCCTTAAACGGGGAGTTGGATGCCTTGGAATAGAAATGTTCTACTACCCACTCCTCATCCGGATCAAAGATCACCAGGTCTGCCGGAGCGCCCTCAGTCATCCGTCCGCAGTCTAACCGGTACAGTCTGGCCGGATTCAGGCTCATCTTCTCCATCAGCTCCGGCAGTGTCAGATGACCCGGTTTTACCAGATTCGTAATGGCTAATGCCAGGGAGGTCTCGATTCCTGTGATGCCGCTTGGAGCTTCTGTCAGTGGTTTTGCCTTCTCCTCTGCTGCATGTGGCGCATGATCTGTGGCGATCATATCAATCGTGCCATCCTTCAAAGCTGCGATCAGGGCCTGGCGGTCTTCTTCCGTTCTTAACGGCGGGTTCATTTTCGCCAGGGTTCCATACGTCAGAACTGCGTCTTCTGTCAAGGTGAAATGATGAGGGGTCACCTCTGCCCACACATCAGCGCCTAATTGTTTCGCCAGACGGACAGCCTCCACAGAATACCGGGAGCTGATATGCTGGATATTTACCGTTGCTCCGGTATGAAGGGCGATCATGCAGTCTCTGGCTGCCAGGGAATCCTCTGCCAGGGCCGGGGAACCATAGATTCCAAGCTGGTCAGATACCTTTCCATGGTTGATGCCATTGTTCTTGATAAAATGAGGATCTTCCTCATGGAAACTTAATGGAACATTCAACTCTTTCGCCTTTTCCATGGCTGCCTTCACCAGTGCGCCGTCCATCAGCGGAATTCCGTCATCGGTAAATCCAGCAGCTCCTGCGGCTCTCAGGGCGTCCATATCCACCAGTGTCTCGCCTTTCATGCCTACGGATACGGTTGCATCTGCCAGCACATGGATTCCGGTCTTTTTGCCTTCTGCGATCACGTGCTGAAGAGTCTCCACGTTATCCACCGGAGGTTTGGTGTTTGCCATGCAGACAACGGTGGTGAAGCCACCTGCCGCTGAAGCCTTCGCCCCCGTCTGGATGTCCTCTTTGTAGGTCAATCCCGGATCACGGAAATGCACATGAACGTCCACCAGTCCCGGGGCCACCACCAGCCCCTCAGCATCTATCACCTGCTCATAAGTACCATCATCCTCAATTTCACCGATCGCAGCGATGTTCTGCCCGTCCAGAGCCACATCTGCTTTCCATTCTTTTTTCTCCTCCGGATCGATCACCCGGCCGCCTTTAATTAAGATCATACTTCCAGCCTCCGTATTTTTACTATTTCCTATGAAACAAAAAAGCACTACAGGCTATCCTTCCTGTAATGCCTTGTTTCTTTTTCTGATCATTACAGCACATTCCTGCTGCTTTTATTCTGTGTTAGAAAAAGAATTTTGTCAATCATTGTTTTTAGTCTTCTGGATCAAGATTATCAAATATTTCTGAATCGTAAAACTCCCGGATCGTCACCCCTAACCCTTCAGCGATTTTTTCAATATTTACAATCCCCGGATTTTTACTTTTTCCACTGAGAATACTTTTCACAGTAGAAGCTGGCATTCCACTCTGGTAGATCAGGGAATAAACGGTCATTCTTTTTTCTTTGCGAAGTTCTTTGATCCGAAGCGTTGTTGCTTCACAAATTTTCATGATTTAACCATCTCCTTACTCGAAGACAGTGTATCCTAAATTTGGTCAACTTAGGGGCGATATGTTATCTTTTTATGAATTTTTTATATTTTCCCCTAAATTTCTGGTATTCTGCACAATATAAATCGGTCTGTCTTTCAATTCTGTAAATAAAATTGAGATATATTCACCAATAATGCCAACGATCAGAAACAGGATCGCAAACATAAAACAATTCAGGATAACGATCGTCGCATAACCGCTGGGTGCTCCGTTTCTGGTAAACAGCGTGTAGACCAGTACCACAAGCCCTAAAAAGCCTGCGAAAATCCCTGCAAAGATCCCCAGCTTCAACGGCAGATTGGAAAAGCAGACGATGGTATTCACAGAAAACTGAAACAATTTCCGGATACTGTACTTGCTCTCTCCTGCCACCCTTGCTCTCGCTTCATATTCTATCGTTGTTTTCGGAAATCCCACATTCTGGACATATCCCCTTAAAAAGCGGACCTTTTCCCGGTAGTTTTCCTTCAAAACAGCCGCCACATTCCGGCTGATAGCAAAGAAATCCGATGCATTGCTCTCGAACTTCACATCCGACAGGGCATTGATCAGCTTATAAAATGCTGACGATGCTATATTCTTAAACCATCCGGCGGATTCGTTTTTCGTCCGCACCATATTGATCACTTCGTATCCGGCCTCAAAGCGTCGGATGATCTCCGGAATGCAGGCCGGTGGATGCTGCAGATCCGCGTCCATACAGATGATGCCGTCTCCCTGGCTATAATCGATTCCCGCGATCATGGCCGCCTCATGGCCGAAGTTCCGTGAGAAGCTGACCACCTTGACCTTCGGGTTACTATCTGCTAAACGGTTTAAGATGGAAAGGCTCTGGTCCCTGCTCCCATCATTGACAAACACCAGTTCGTAATCCCAGGAAATGGTCTTTAAGATCCCTTCCGTCACCTGATAGAACTGCGTCAACGCTTCCTCCTCGTTATATACCGATACTACTACTGATAATAAACGTCTCATGGTTTTCCTTTCCTACTTGTTGTCTGTCTGCGATCCTTCATGATCCACATCACCTTCTATTTCACGTTACATCTGCACATTTCCCAGGCTTATGGAACTGCGATTATAGTCACGGTTCCTGTAACCGACGGTTTTGTTTGAATTCTACAAGCTTCTCTTCCGATTCTTCTGTCTTTTCTCCGTGAACATCTACACGGGCCAGAACATTGCCATTTTCATAACACACCGGCGTTAAGATTCCATATTCCACCAGGTCACAGGTCAATGTGTCTGCCCGCTCCCCTTCAACCATATATCCGGCTTCCATATAGATGTAATCGGTCTTTGCATAATCCAGAAACTCCACAAAATTGTCCATGGTCTTCACCAGCATCACATTTCCCTGGCTTCCGGTCACGTCCTCGTATGTCTGGACACAGCATGGCAGATATAAGGACTCGGTGTGTCTTCCTATGGCGATCACTCTGGTTCGGCTGTCAGCTGCCAGAAGATTCCAGATTTCTCCTTTTCCTTCTGCTGCAAAACGATCCCTGGCCGCCAGCTCATGATCGTAGTAGCCTCTATGGATCATTTTTGCCGGAAACAAGCCCTGACAACCACTCTGACTCCAGTTGGTGAGACCTGTGATCAGACCGCCATAACAGATAACCACGACTGCCATCCCATAAGCAGTTTTCTTTAAACAGCCCGGCTTTAACTGGTCCAATGCTGCAAACCCCCAGATGCCCCATAGGACATAGAGCAGTTCAAAATAGTTTCCGTCTACCTGGGTCAGCATCAATAGACTTAAAAGATTTCCTGCGGTAAATGGAAGCAAAATCCAGAAAAAGTACCGGTGGGATTGTCCTGATACTCCCTGGAGCTTCAGCACACACAGCAGGGCGATCACAAACCACAGGCTCAGGGCTCCCCAGGCTACAAATACATGAAGCATCTCGCCCGATGTGGGGGCAAACAGCAGTTCCAGCAGTCTTTTCATGCCCTCGCTTAACCATGCCGCCATCCCTAAGGATTCTCCCGCATTAGGAATGGTCTGGACACTGAATGGGTATTTCAGGGTAAATCCCATCCGGGTAAAGATGGAAGAAAAGACGGAGGTAACCGGGATCCCTGTGATCAGAAGTGTTCTTGCCCAGATGCCCATGAGAGCCGCCAGAGCAAGTGCCACACAGATCACGCCATCTCTGTTTTCGGTGGAATTCTCCGTTTTGAGCCGCCATCCACCTGCCATTTTCCATCTCTGCTGCCACAATCCCAGATTCCTGAGAACTCCCATGCCAAACACCGCGCTGGAAAACAGCAGCGCCGTGGGCTTCATGGTCCAGGAAAGAAGGAATGCTCCTGCCGCGTATGCCAAAGCCCCCGCTTCTCCCTTTCGGGAGCGGATCAGTTCTTCGATCATCACCACCTGGAATAACAGGGTAATGATATCTGTTTTCGCCGTAATGGACATATTCGTGATCGCCGGAACAGCGCTTAAAAAGATAACCAGATATCCGGCCATTTTCGGGCTCATCATGTGGCTGGCAGTTCTGTATACACCATACAGGGTCAGGATCAGCAGCCACCAGTTGAACGAGATCTGGAAACTGAAGGACGGAAGCACGGATAATGGGAGTGTTAAGGTCTCCAATCCCTTCGAGTAGGTATAAACGACACCGATCATGCCGGGATTTTCGTAAATTCCCTTTCCCATATCCAGGATCTTGCTGCTTCTCACGCCATACCACAGACTGTCAAAATCAACAGCCCCGTTCATCCGGCCTGCCTGAAGGGCGAGAATCAAAAGAACAAACGTAAGACCAAGCTTCTGAACGATCTGATTTTGGCTGGTATCTCTTAAAAAAGAATCCTGCTCGCAGGATTCTCCGCCTGCGGCGGGTCGCTTTAGCGACACTCTTCCACTCCGCCGCAGTGCGATCCCGCGGAGCGTTTTTTGTGTCATAGGGCGAAGTTTCCTATGACATAAAAGACTGGCACTCCACACCCATTTTCCTCGCCAGCACCGGATCGCCGCCACACCGCCTGCCGCCAGCACCGCTGTGGACAACCACGGGATACTTCCAATTCCCACCGCAGACATAAAACAGAACAACGTGATCACCGTCGCACTTCCCTTCAGGAAATTCCGGAGCAGCCCCAGTTTTTCTCTGCCGATGTTCATTCCGATCAGACAGATCACCGCCAGATAACACCCGGATACCAGAATCGGGATCAGTATCCGGTGTATCCACAGAAAACCGCCAAAAAACAAAAGTAATCCACCGATCTTCCATTTCCATGGTGCAAAGGTCAGAAGGATAAAAGTGACCATCCCAAGGATCATCAGTTCCAGCGCCATCTCATGGGTCTCTGACAGGCGGATACACGCGCCAAGAATCCCATGAAAAAACAGCCGGTCAACAGAAAAAAGCAAGGCTCCCAGCACTGCTATGGTCAGAAGAACTGCGGAAAGCCGTTCTTTTTCTTTTGTATTCCCCATAGTCCTCTCCTTCATGGCAAACGAATTTTTACCGATAAACTTCAATCTCCATGCTGGAGTGGGTAGGAACCTGCTTGTCTTCTGGAGGCGGGGTCATGTAATCGCCGTAGAGCCATGCCAGGATCTGATGCCAGCCGGACGGCGCCATCAGCTTCATATTTTCAAACGGCAGATCCACCACCTGGTCTACCCAGTGACGGCGCACCGTGACATAAAAATAATCCGGCGCATAATTGCTGTAATAATACTGGTCTGTGTCCCTGTTCCGGTCCTTCACCGCCACGGCGTGCTGCATGTTCCGGATCAGGTTCATAGGGATACACTTGCCAATGAGCGCCAAGGCGCCCACACAGATCTTATTGACCTGGCTGTACTTGGAGTAATCCAGATGATAACGGTGTCCCATGGCAAAGCCGTAGATCACCGTCTGCACCAGCTTCGTCCAGCCCGCTGCCAGCTTATTGTCCGGAAGACGGTCCTGGATAAACAGATCCACATAGATATGGTTCAGTTTGCCGTCGTAAAAATCCATCTCCGGTCCGTCCTCATGGGTTTTGCTGTTTAAATAGAGGATTCTTGGGGTGAAATCGAAAAATGCTTTTCCCCCCTGCATCTGATCCGGCTCCAGAAATTCCATGCCCTCCGGAAGCTCGTCCCGGACCACCGTTTTGAATTTTTCATAGTTTTCTCTGGTAAATGCCACATCTGCGTCATCGTCCCATGGGATAAATCCCTTGTGGCGGACAGCCCCTAAAAGGGTCCCTGCATCCATCAGATACTGGATCTTGTGCTTTCGGCAGATCCGGTCGATTTCCTTTAGGATCGCCAGATCTGCTCCGTGAACCGCTGACAGATCGTAAGTTTTACTGCTCATCAAGCGCCTCCCGGATGGTCTTTGCCATGTAATCGATCATTTCATCATTCATACCTGGGTAAACGCCGACCCAGAAGGTATCGCGCATGATCCGGTCGGTGTTGGTCAGGTCACCAACAACCCGGTAGCCCTTGCCTTCTGCCCGCATCTCATCGAAGCATGGGTGTTTGATCAGGTTGCCGGCAAATAACATACGGGTCTGGACGCCCCTGGATTCCACGTACTGGACCACTTTATTGCGGTCGGTGCCTTCCTTACAGGTAATTAAGAAGCCAAACCAGCTTGGGCGTGAATTGGGCGCTGCCTCCGGTAAGATCAGGCGGTCCTCTAAGCCCTCCAGCGCCTTGTGCAGACGGTCGAAATTATGACGTCTCTTCTCTACGAAGGATGGGAATTTCTCGATCTGGGCGCAGCCGATAGCCGCCTGCAGGTCGGTCGCTTTTAAGTTATATCCGAAATGGGAGTATACATATTTGTGATCATATCCCAGCGGAAGCTCTCCATACTGGCGGTCGAAGCGGTGTCCGCATAAATTGTCCTGTCCAGAAGCACAGACACAGTCACGGCCCCAGTCACGCATGGAGCGGATGATCTTATTTAATAACGGGTTATCGGTGTAAACCGCACCGCCTTCTCCCATGGTCATGTGGTGAGGCGGATAGAAGCTGGAGGTTCCAATATCACCAACCGTTCCGGTGAATTTTTCTTCCCCATTCATCGTGTAACGGGTTCCTAAAGCGTCACAGTTGTCCTCCACCAGCCACAGGCCATGGCGGTCACAGAAAGCCTTTACCGCCGCCAGATCAAACGGATTGCCTAAAGTATGGGCGATCATAACGGCCTTGGTCTTCTCAGAGTAAGCCTCCTCTAACCTTGTCACATCGATGTTATACTGAGGGATGGTCACATCCACAAATACCGGAACTGCCCCGTACTGGATCACCGGAGTTACCGTGGTCGGGAAACCGGCTGCCACGGTGATCACCTCGTCCCCTCTCTTGACTCTTCTCTCACCCAGTAATGGGGAAGTCAGGGTCATGAAAGCGATCAGATTGGCAGAAGAACCGGAGTTTACCAGCGCCGCATAGCGGACATGAAGGTATTCTGCCAGCTTCTTCTCAAATTCTACGGTATAACGGCCGGAGGTCAGCCAGAATTCCAGGGAGCTGTCTACCAGATTGACCATCTCCTGATGATCATAGACTCTGGAAGCGTATGGGATCCGGTCGCCCTCCTCGTATGGTTTCTTCTGGTGGAAGCGGTCGCAGTATTCCGCCACCAGGTTTAAGATCTCTTCTCTTGCCTGCGCTTCTGTTTTATGTTCAAACATGGTTTTTACTCCTTCTTATTTCTCACTCCAGAATGCCTGGATCTGCTGATCCATCACCTGAAGCATGTCCTGACCGTCTAAATAGGCTTTTGTCCATTCCACGGTCCATTCTACGGCTTCTTTCACAGACATCCGCGGTTTCCAGCCAAAGACGCTCTTGATCCTGGAACAGTCTAATTTCAGGAAATTAGCTTCATGGGGACCGCCGTCATAATGATTCTCCCAGGTAAGGTTATCTCCCCAGGCGCTGCAGAATAAATCTGCCAGTTCCCCGGTGGTGACGCAGTCCCGGTCGTCCGGGCCTACATTATAATAGCCTGCGTATTTTGCATCCTTCCACTGGCACATGGCGATGGTCAGATACACCGCCAGCGGCTCTAATACATGCTGATACGGTCTGGTGGAAAATGGATTCCGCACCACGATGGCCCGTCCGCCAGCCGCCGCCCGGATGCAGTCCGGAATGATCCGGTCATTGGCGAAATCACCACCGCCGATGACATTGCCGGCACGGGAAGTGGAAATGGCACATCTGCCGTCCTGGAAGAAGGATTTCTGGTAGCTGTGGGTCACTAACTCTGAGCAGGATTTGCTGTTGGAATAAGGATCATAACCGTCTAACGGATCATTTTCCCGGTATCCGTACTCCCACTCTTTGTTCTCGTAGACCTTATCCGTGGTCACATTTAAGAAGGAGCGGACCGATGGAGTCAGGCGGACACATTCCAGCACATTGACCGTACCCATCACATTCGTCTCATAGGTGTAAACCGGATCTTTGTAGGAATCCCGCACAATCGGCTGTGCCGCCAAGTGAAGCACCACCTCCGGCCGGACCCGTTCAAATACTTCTTTTAAATGGGCCAGATCCCGTACATCGCCTTCCACACTGTCCATATGGTCTTCCAGGCCCGCCACATCAAACAGACACGGATCCGTAGGACCTTTTAAAGCATAGCCGGTAACATCGGCGCCCATATTCATCAGGATCCGCACCAGCCAGCTTCCTTTGAAGCCTGTGTGGCCGGTGACCAGAACCCGCTTGCCGCGGTAAAAATCCTGAAGTTCACTCCAGCTGTCTTTTCTTGCCATTTCCATTTACTCTCCTTTTACTCCCAGATTTTCCACGGAGCATGGCCGCTCTGCCACAGCTCCTCTAACTTCTTCATCTCTCTCTGGGTATCCATGCACTGCCAGAAACCGTTGTGATGGAAGC
>CAKRWX010000068.1 GCA_934418055.1 uncultured Lachnospiraceae bacterium | reverse complement strand
GGATACAGATGTGATTTCAGGAATGGAAAGTGGTATGTCTACCGTATTGGTCCTTTCTGGATGTTCAACGAAGGATACACTCAAAACTTATGCTTATCTTCCGACAATGGTATTGAATGGGGTTGGAGATATTGCCAGTATCGCAAAATCAAAAAAGGAATAGTATTTGATGGCTGCTGATCAGGCAGCCTATTTTTTTCCTTTTCGATATTCTGACGGCGATATCCCTTCCGTCTTCTTAAATGACCGGATAAAGAAACTGGCTGAGCTATATCCTACCGCCAGCGCTACTTCACTAATGGTCATCTGCGTCTCCAGCAGTAACCGTTTCGCTTCTCGGATTCTCAGGCCTGTCAGATAATGCACAAAATTATGACCGGCCTTCTTTTTAAAAATCGTAGAAAAATACCCAGGTGACAGGCTGAAACGCTCTGCTACGGAAGACAGACTCAAATCCTCCTGATAATGCTGTTCCAGATATTTAAGAATTTCATCATAACGGAAATCCTTGGAGGTATTCCGCATCATGGTAGAAGCCAGCCGTGAAAACTGTCCGGAAAGCTCTGCGCCTGGATCAATGCCATAAGCATGTTCCAGGAACGAAAGCAGATGAGCAGCATTGGCCGGAGATTCTGTATTCAGCTGCGGCAGTTCCTTCACCAGAGCTTCCGCTGCCAGGGAAAATCCTGCATAATCTCCATTGCTGTAGGCATTCAGTCCATCCTGGCACTGGACACAGATTCCTTTGGAAAAAGCAGAAAGTTCTGGTGCTGTGATTGTATTTTTATAAAACCGGCTGCTGCCAAAGAGAAAACGACAGGAGGCAAGAGACGTCATACGGGCATATTCGGATGACCATAAGCTGCTGTTGGAGAATGGTTTCCCCTCAATGATGGTATGGGTATTTCCATATCGTTCGATGAATCCAGGCAGAAATTCCGCGTAACCATTAGGATATTCCGGTGTCTCGAACAAAAACAGGAACAGTCGGTCAGACCGCCGGTACGGAATAAAGATCATGTGATCGTCCGCTTCCTCAGAAAACCGTGTTCCAGAAAGTACCGTTCCAGGCTGGTCAGAGGTGATCAGAAGCGGGTGACAGAGAATGGGAAATGTCACGCCTGACAGGTCGGTTCCGCCATCAGAGAACAACGAAGCGATACACAGTTTCAGATCCCGGATCTGTCTGGCTTTTTTCTGCTCCACATGGGAGATCACTTCCTCTAAGATTCCCTCCAGCTCTGTGCGGCGGATGGGCTTTAAAAGATAGTCTTTTACCTGGAGCCGCACCGCCTCTCTGGCATAAGAAAAATCATCAAATCCCGTCAAAATATAGAAGAGTGTGTCCGGGGAAATGTCCTGGGCTTCGCGGATCGCATCTAATCCGTTCCTATATGGCATCTGGATGTCCACCAGGGCCAGATCAAAATAATGGTTCTTTAACGCTTCTATCAGAGACATTCCGTTAGATACTTCTGTGATATCTTCCGGCTGGATACCGAGCTCCAGCCAGAACAGCCGGATAGACTGGCGTACTAAAGATTCATCATCTGCAATTAATATTTTCATGAATTTACAGCCTCCGTTACTTTTTTTAGTTTAATCGTGGTGCAGGTGCCATTTCCAATGGAACTTTGGATTTCCATGGTACTTTCTGGTGAGTAGGAGGAAAGCCGCTCTTTTACATTGCGGATACCGATGCCGCCTTCCTCCAGCTGACCGATATCAAAACCAGTGCCATTATCAGAAATGGTGATCAGTAAAGCTTCCTCCTCCAGCTCACTGATCTTGATTTCAATGAGACAAGGATGGGTGCAGGGCTCGATACCGTGGCGGATGGAATTCTCCACAATTGGCTGCAGCAGCAGCTTGGGAATGTTCCAGTCATTCTGATAAAGGGCGATGTCAAAGGTACAATTCAAACGGTCATTAAAACGCAGCTTCTGCAGGGCACAATAATCCTTCACGAATTGGATTTCCTGGGCCAGTGGGATGATGGATGGCGCTTTTAAGATGTAGCGCAGCATTCCGGACAATCCATAGAGAGAGTCCTCCAGTGTCCGTTGATCACCGATCTGGTTTAAGGCGATCAGGTTGTTTAAGGTATTAAAAAGAAAATGCGGCTGGATCTGGGACTGCAGGGCCTTAAATTCACTTTCTTTCTGCTTGATGGTTAAGATATATTCCTGTCGGATGGTCTGTTCCAGTTTTTCTACGGTATAATTCAACTGATCACCCAGATCATCTAACTCTGTGTTGGAGATATAACTGTACCGTCTGCCAAAATCCTGTTTCTGGATTCCGTCAAATACGTGCCGCATGGCATCGATCGCATGTACCATTTTCCTGGAAGTAGTAGCGTGGGATATGGTGGCTGCAGCGATTCCCAAAAGATAGAGGAAGAGGGTGGTCATGTAAATGGTCTGTATCCGCAGATCCAGCTCCCGTCCGGAAAGAGCGATACAGATATTCCATGGGTATCCATCCACCGGGTAGGAGTGGATCTGATAGGAAGCTCCATTCATGGAAATGGTTTCGCCATCGGAAGCTGTGGATAAAAGCATCTGCTGATCCGTGTCTAAAGGGGTGTTGGAATACACGATCAGTCCATTTTCATCCCGGATCAGGATGGTAGAATCCACATGGAGGGCAAAATCCAGAAAAATACGCTGGAACATGGAGGTATTCACATCGATTTTCATGACACACAGAGGAAATCTTGGATACAGAGACAGAATTGCTCTCGCCACGGAAACCACCTTGTCATCTGAGGGATGGATATAATCGGGAATGTGGGGACCAATGGTGACCGCCTTTCCGTCTGCCGCTATGGCTTTCTGGTACCAGCTTTCAGCAGAATAGTGAAATGGAGAAACGATGGATTTGTGGTCTGGCGCGGAGACGGTGTAATAAATACAGTCCTGGCCGGTCACGATGTAGATACCGTCCACATCCTGACGGTTTAAGCGCAGGTAAGTCATATTTTCATCCAGCTGTCTCTGGGCATCCAATTCGTCGAAGCCATTGGGATTCTGGTTTCCCATGGATCTTGCTTTTAAATAGTAGTACCCCTTTTGGGTATAGTAGGGCTGAAGGGTTAGTTGATTCAATTCATTCATATAAATACGGATATTGCTGACCATGGAGTGGGCAGTAGAGTCCAAAAGGGTCTGGATGTCCCGGTGGTACATGAACGAATAGATGGCAGCGATAAAGGATGCCACCAGAATAAACGGAAAAAAGGTACTGATCAAGAAACTCTTTTGAAGCTGAAATGAAAATGAACGGTGTGTATGCATGAAAGTTTCTCCTTTAAATGAACGGACTTTATTAAAAATGCCACATTTATTATACTGTTTTTACAAAAAATTTACAATATTACATAAAAAAGTGAATGATAGTTCAATGAAATCGTAAAAAATTAACACCAGGAAGGATGAAAATAATCATATAATGGAACCATCAAATCAATGCTTCTATAAAAGATTAGGAGGAATCAGTTTATGAGAAAGTACATGAAAAGCTGGCTGGCACTTGGTACGGCGGCAATGGTAGCAGCAGGTCTTACAGGATGTTCCGGATCAAAGGAAGCACCTGCGACCGAGGCCCCAAAGACAGAAGCAGCAACCGAGGCTGCGGCAGACAAGACAGAAGCAGCGGCAGGGACAACCGAGGAGAAGAAGGAGCTGGAAGGCGAACTTGAGATCGTGACGAATGCCAACGAGCAGACTTATAATGCGGTAAATGAGATTCTGGAGCAGTTCATGAAGGAGAATCCGGGTGTTAAGATCAGTTACACCACACAGGGCTCTGATTATGAGCAGCTGATGAAGGCACGTATGGCTTCCAATGATCTGCCGGATATCTTCGCAACCCATGGATGGAGTGTGGTCCGTTACAGTGAGTATCTTCGCCCACTGAATGATCAGCCATGGTTCTCTCAGATCGAGCCATCCTTCATGGAGAACATTGAAGATGAGAATGGACAGGTTTATGTATTGCCGATCAACATGGATCAGGGAGGTCTGATTTACAATAAGAAGCTGTTGACCGAGCTTGGTGTTGACATTCCAAAGACCTGGGATCAATTAAAAGATATCTGTGAAAAAGGAAAAGAGAAAGGCTACACCGGCGTATTTATCGCAGGTAAAGACAGCAGACAGCCGGCATCCCTGCTGGATATTGCAGCTCAGACTTATCTGGAAGCAAGAAATGATCAGGATTACTGCTCTCAGCTTCTGGATGGTTCCTTTGACTGGAATAACTGGGCACCACTTTCCCAGCTGCTGGTTGACTTAAAAGAATCCGGTTATCTGAATGAAGACTGTGTGACCTGTGATACCGTTGATATTGCACCACGTATGTCTGAGAATAATGTTCTGTTCCTGATCACTTCCAACATGGATCTGATCCGTCAGGCATCCGAGTTAAATCCAGATGCCCAGTATGGTATGGCTCCGATTCCTGCACTGGATGAGACTCAGGAAAATGTATTTGCAGGCGGTGAGCGTGAGGCTTATGGTATCTGGAAAGATACCGAGAATGAAGAGCTTTGCCTGGAGGTATTAAAATATCTTGCAAAGCCGGAGAACGTGAAGAAGGTCTGCGAGTTCAGCGGTAAGCGTTCTGCAATCCAGGGTGTTGATGCAGATCTGGGTTCTGTTGCAGAAGATTATAAGAAATATGCGGACGTAAAGATCAGCCCAACCTTTGACCGAGTATATCTGCCAAGTGGTATGTGGAGCACCATGCGGACCATCGGCTCTGCACTGATGGGCGGTGAGATGACCGTAGAAGAGAGCGTAAAGACGATGGAAACCGATTACAATACGCTTCGTGAGCAGAACTAACCAGGAAACAAAATGGGCAGGTCCCGCATCCGGGAAACCGGGACGGGACCTGCACTTTGCTTTACGCGAGGCACAATTATGATCAAATCATGTAAAGGAGCGTGAATATTCATGAAGCAGAAACGCAAGGGATCCATTCCGATAGATATCCTTTATCTGCCGGCACTGGTATTGCTGACCGTGTTTGTCATATACCCCCTGATTTCCGGTGTCCAGATCTCATTTACAAACTGGAACGGATATTCTTCAAAATACAAATATGTGGGACTGGCAAACTATGTCAAAATGTTCCATGATAAGATGTTTTATACCGCGTTAAAGAATACATTTATCTATGGTGTCGGAAGTACGACGATCCAGACGATCGTCGGAGTGGCATATGCGCTGCTGCTTCAGAAGAAATTCCATGGACAGACACTGACCCGCGTGATCGTGTATCTTCCGGCCATGATCGCTTCCCTGATCATGGGTTATATTTCTTACTTTCTGGTACAGTATAATCATGGCGCCATCAATGATATCATGATCCTGTTTGGAAAAGAAGCCGTGGACTGGATGGCAGATGGCAAGAGGGCTGTATGGATCATCGTAGTCATCAATGCACTGCAGTTCGTCGGAAAGACCATGATCATTATGATCGCCGGCTTACAGGGGATCCCGGAGTCTTACGAGGAGGCGGCAGAGATCGACGGGGCCGGTTATCTGGAAAAGCTTCGTTATGTTACACTGCCATTGCTGCTTCCGGCAATTACCACCAGCGTGGTACTGAACCTGATCGGTGGACTGAAACTGTTCGGAATCATCCTTTCCACAACTTCCGGTGGACCTGGATATTCTTCTCATTCTCTGTCAACCTTGATCAATTACCTGTATTTCCAGAACCAGAACGCAGGTTATTCCGCAGCAGTCGGACTGTGTCTGTTCGTGATTATTATGATCCTTGGAACTATTGTACGTCGTTTCCTGGAGAAGAAAGTGGAGGGGCTTAGCTTATGACAAAGAAGAAAAGAACCTGGATTTTCACTTTGCTGGCGCTTTTGATCGCGGCATTTCATATTTCTCCATTTTACATCATGATCAACATGTCCTTAAAGGCATTGTCTGATCGTTCTTCCCGATGGATGCCTGCACTGCATCCGCATTTTGAAAATTATGTGACAGCCATGGAGCATGGGAATCTGATGTCTGCCATGTGGAATACCTTTCAGATCACAGCCCTTTCCGTGATCATTATCGTGGTAGCAGGAGCCATGGCAGCGTATCCGCTGGCAAGAAAAGCATCCAGGAAGAATCAGATCATTTTGACCTTTATTGTGGGTGTTATGATGGTGCCGCAGCTTAGTATTCTGGTACCTCTGTATAAGGAAATGGTTGCTTTGAAAGGGATCAACAAGCTGTGGGGTATCGTGATCGTGTCCGCAACCTTCCATCTGCCGATGGCGATCTATATGTACAGCAACTTCATCCGCAGCATTCCGAAGGAACTGGATGAGGCAGCCATGATCGATGGCTGCAGCCGTATGCAGGCATTCTTCCAGGTGATCCTGCCATGCCTGAAATCTACCACGGTCAGCGTTATCATCTTAAATGGCGTTGGTATCTGGAATGACTATCAGTTCCAGCTTTATTTCCTGCAGAAACCGGCTATGCGGACCATTACATTGGCCATCAGCACCTTCTTTACGGATTCCAAGCAGGATCTGGGAGCAGCAGCTGCAGCGGCATTTATCGTGGTACTGCCTCCGGTACTGATCTACATCTTCTTACAGAAATATTTCGTGAAGGGAGCAATGGACAGTGCGGTAAAATAAAATTTTTGAAATTTACCAAACTGTTAAAAAACAGGTGAAAATTATGACAATGAATACATATCAGGAAACCATGAGAAAATTATATGATCCGGAGAATCATGAGGTATTGATCGCTTCCCACCGTGGTAAATTCTCCTCCAGTGTCATGGAGAATACGTCTCTTGCCTTTCTGACTGCCATCGGAGAAGGTGCGGATATGGTGGAAATGGATCTGGAAGAGACAAAGGACGGAAGGATCGTAGGTCATCATGATAACCATATGAAGAGATTGTTCCACAATGACGGCAAGATCAGCGATTATACGTTAGACGAGCTGAAAGCCATGCCGGTTTATAACTATGTGGGTGAGATTTGTGTGGAAGGGATCGAGACCTTCGAGGAGATTCTGGACAGCTTAAAAGATAAGACCATTCTGGTGCTGGATAAGTGCTGGGATTGCTGGGATAAGGTCTATGCACTATTGAAAGAGAAGGACATGGTAGACCAGACGATCTTCAAGTTCTACTTAAAGGATGAGGAGCCGATGGTTTGGGCCAAAGCCCATAAAGACTGTATCTTTATTCCAATGTGCGGAGACCCGGAGATGTTTCCGAAGCTGTTAGAGCTGCGGGAACACGCAGGATTACCTGCAGTAGAAATCCTGCCTCATGCAGAGGACGAACCGATCTTTTCCGATGAGACATTCCGGTGGCTGGAAGAACATCACATCAAGGTATGGTGCAATTCCTTAAGCCTTGCAAGACGTCTGGTATATGGCGCAGGATACGATGATCTGAAGTCACTGCGTTATGGCGGAGACAAAGGCTGGGGCGTTCTGATTGACAAGGGTGTACAGATCCTGCAGACAGACTGGCCATATGAGGTGGCCTGCTATCTGAAAGAGAAACAACAGAGATAGTTTTTGTCATAGTGTATTTAGAAATGTCTCCACATAATACAACGCCGCGCCTGCTGCCTGTGTATACTGTCCATATGTTCCAACCAGGACCTGCTCTTTTCTGAGTGGAAATGGAGTGGCAGCATTGATCTGTTTCAGCAGATATTGCGTGTCCTCTTCTGTGAGGAAAGAGGCCAGATAGCCGCTGAGGATCATCGGGGCGTCGATGATCAGATTCAGGTTTTTCATGGCAAATGCCAGGTGGTTTAAGTAGTCTTCCCAGATCTGTGAGATTTGGGAAGACTTTTTTGCGTCTGTCTCTGTGTCAGTGGTATGTCCGCTGATTTCACGCAGAGAGTGGAAAAAGTCCGGGATTGGCATGCCGGAAGCCTGCTCTAAGGCATCGGCAGAGCAGTAGGTTTCCAGACAGCCACGGTTTCCACAGTAGCACAGAGGTCCGTCTGGGTTGACGCACATATGCTCCAGAGCGCCGCTGTGCATGGAACTGCCCTGGTGGATGTGACGGTCTGTGATGATAGCGCCTCCCAGGTTGCGGTTTAACAGGATCACGATGGCACTGTCCAGTTCCGGGTGATTCCACAGCTCTAAGTGGGCGGCGGATTTGGAATCGTGTTCCAGGTGGCAGGCAAATGGCAGACGGCTGGAGAAATGATCCACATTCATACCAGTATTATGAAGAATTTTCCCATAAGTTACCGTGGTGTGATCGGAAGAAGTGATTCCCTGGGTGGCGATGGAAATGCCCAGGATTTTCTGCGGATCGTAATGATGGCTGGTGATAAACGCCTGTATCTTCTCAGCGATCTGTTTATAATAAGCGTCCGTATCTTCGTAAGAAAGAGAAATCGTTTCCATGTCTAAAACATGACCGTACAGATCAATGGCGGTCATATGGAACATTTCTTTTAGAATTCCAATCCCAATGGAGATCCGGAAATCTGGGACGATCTGGATGGTCTGGGCTTTCCGGCCTCCGGTGGAGTCAAAATATCCATTTCTCTGGATATACCCCTCCTGCTCCAGCAAGGTCAGGTTCTGGCTGACAGTAGATAAGCCCATCTGCAATTCCTGGACGATCTGCAGTTTGGAGGTGGTGTGCTGCTGGTAAATGTAGTGGTAGACTTTGGATTTATTGATTTTTTTTAATTGAATGGTGGTCAGTCCTGTTTCACTCATAAAGGTCTCCTTATGATTTGCACATAAAGTTAAGTTCTGATAGCATTGTAGTACAAAAGAAGGGAAAATACAATCAGACAATGATGGATGAGGAAAAAAGTGTATAAAAAACAGGGGTAAAAACTGTGCGATTTTGTCAATGGATTTTTCTGAGAGAAGGATATATACTAAACTTATGATTAAGATATAAGCGTAAGTTTAAATCGTAAGAAACCATAAGGTCAATATTAGGAACCTGTGGATAAGAAAGAAATTTGAAATTTATAACGGTTTCAGAAAAAACAGGAGGACAGACATATGAAATTAACAAGAGCAGGCATCAAAGACCGTGCAGCCTGGGAGAAAGCAGGGATCACGCTTCCAGGATATGATGTAGAGGCAGTGTCGGAGAAAGCAAAGAAAGAACCGGTATGGGTTCATTTTGGCATCGGAAACATTTTCCGTGTATTTATTGGTGGAATTGTGGACGGACTTCTGGAAGAGGGTGTCATGGACCGGGGAATCACCTGTGTGGAGACATTTGACTATGATGTGGTGGATAAAATCTATCAGCCGTATGACAATCTGGGATTAAATGTCATCCTTCACGGGAATGGAACCAGGGAGTACAAGGTGATCGGTTCCCTGGCAGAGGCAGTGAAGGCCCGGGCTTCTGATCCGGAACAGTGGGAGCGTCTGAAAGAGATTTTTGCCAGTTCATCTTTGCAGATGGTGTCCTTTACCATTACAGAAAAAGGTTACGCGCTGCACCGGGCGGATGGAACCTGGCTCCCTTATGTGGCAGCTGATATCCAGAACGGACCGGAGAAATCCACGGGAGCCATGGCGGTGGTGGTTGCCATGCTTTATGCCCGTTACCAGGCGGGAAAATATCCGCTGGCCCTGGTTTCCATGGATAACTGTTCCCAGAACGGTTCCAAATTGCGGGAGTCGGTATTGACTATGACAGAAGAGTGGAAAAAGGCTGGATATGTGGATGAGGGATTTGTTTCTTACGTCAGCGATGAGAATACGGTAGCATTCCCATGGACCATGATTGACAAGATTACTCCCCGACCAAGCGAGCAGATTGCCGCTGACCTGGAGAAATTAGGCGTGGAACATATGCAGCCGGTGATCACTGGCAAACAGACCTACATTGCGCCATTTGTCAATGCGGAGAAGCCACAGTATCTGGTGAT
>CAKRWX010000067.1 GCA_934418055.1 uncultured Lachnospiraceae bacterium | reverse complement strand
ATATAATGGTGTCTGGAAGAAGTTCTGCCTCTTTCGCCAGTTTTCTGAGCTTCACTGGTGCCACCCAGACAGATGGGGACAAGGCCGCCGCCCTGGAAAATACCTGGTTGTACTGCAATACCGCGTACAGACTCATCAGTCCTCCCATGGAGCTTCCAGCAATGAACGTATGTTCTCTATCTGGAATCGTGCGATAATCCCGGTCAATCATAGGTTTAAATACCTGAATCAACCAGTTCATGGTCTCATCGCCGCGGCCTTTGAATTTTCCTAATTTCGGCACCTGGAAATCATAGGGGGAATACTCGGAAAGCCGTCCATTTTCCGGACTCCGATTGCATTCCACTGCCGCGATGATCAGCTGGGTTCCTGTATAGTCCATGTATTCCTTCATTCCCCAGCTCTTCCCATAGGTGGCGTCCCAGTCAAAAAATACATTATGGCCATCAAACATATAAAGCACCGGATATCTGCGCCCCGGTTCCCGGTCATAGGATTCTGGTAGGTACACATATGCGTTTCTCGGAATCTCTCCCGTCAGTTCCGGGATGGTAATCTGCCATTTTTTAACCATTGTATCATCCCCTTTTATCTTTTTGGTTATTAACAGCAGCAAATTTCACTGCCAGCCTTCTGACTGTTTCTAAATACGGCTCTGAATCAAATTGTAGAAATCTTCCCATGTCTCCGTCTGATTCACATCATTTCTCAGAGAAGAAGAATGAGGCAGTCCCACCGTATACCAGGATAAATGTTTCCGCATCTCGCAAAGGCCCAGATACTCGCCCTTAAACTGGATCTGAAGCTGGGCGTGACGCAGGATGGTCTCTTTCAGTTCTTCCCTGGAAGGCGGCCCTAACAGTTCTCCCGTCTCCAGATAATGAAGGGTTCTGGAAAAGATCCATGGATTGCCCTTGGCTCCTCTGGCAATCATCAGGCCGTCACAGCCGGTTTCCTCCAACATCCGTTTGGCGTCCTCCGGCGTGAAAATGTCTCCGTTGCCGATTACCGGAATCTTCACCGCCTCTTTTACCTGGCGGATGATATCCCAGTCTGCCTTTCCAGAATAAAACTGGGCTCTGGTCCGTCCATGGACCGCAACCGCAGATACACCGCAGCTTTCCGCGATCTTGGCGATCTCCACGGCGTTGATATGGTCGTCATCGAAACCTTTGCGGAACTTCACAGTCACTGGCTTTTTCACCTTTTTTACCAAAGCTGTTAAAATCTGCTCTACCAGCTTCGGATTCTTCATCAGCGCCGATCCCTCTCCATTGTTGACAATCTTAGGAACCGGACACCCCATGTTGATGTCAATAAAAGCGTAAGGCCCGTCTTCCACCTGGGCGGCGATGTCGCTGACGATCTCCGGATCGGAACCAAATAACTGCAGCGCCACCGGCTCTTCTTCTGACCGAACCTCCATCAGAGGCCCTGTGTTCCGATTCTTATATAAAATGGCTTTGGCGCTGACCATCTCTGTATACATCAACCCGCAGCCCTGTTCCTTGCACAATAACCGGAACGGAAGATCCGTCACTCCCGCCATGGGAGCTAAGATCAGGTTGTTTTCCAGCTCTACATTTCCAATCTTTAACTTCATTCCTGATCCTCAATACTTTCTCCCAGGAATACCACCCGGTAGAATAACTCCAGGGACTCTAACAGTTCCCGCTTTTCTAACTGATACTGGCGGATCTTTAATCCGCTTCCGATCTCGTCAAAGAGGTAGTCGCCCTCCTCTGCAGAAACCTGGAATTCCAGATTGCCGTCTTTGTCAAATTCCAGAGTCAGGATTCCTCCCACGTCCTCTGTAAATAATACGCACATGATCTGCAGTTCCTGGCGGATATTCTCCGGCAGTGCCTTGAACTGCGGGTTAAAATAATATTTCTGCTGATAAGAATTGGCTCCGCAGAGCACGATCTTTTCGTCCATATTGTTTCTCCTTTTATCAAAGAAGGAGATTCTGCTGCGCAGAACCTCCTCATATCTTTTATGAATGGCTCACTTATCTTGTTAACATCTTGCTGATCCGATACTGGTCTTCTGGGATGTCTTTGGTCATGGCCAGTGCTTCCTGGATATCGAAATCCACGAACTCACCATGTTTGTATGCCACCAGACGGTTACTCTTACCGTCTGCCAGAAGTTCCACTGCCTTGGCACCCATGATGGATGCGTAGACACGATCCTTACAGGTTGGTGTACCACCACGCTGCATGTGGCCCAGAATAGTTGCTCTGGTCTCAATGCCGGTTGCAGCCTCGATTCTTCTAGCCATAGAGGTAGAATGGCCGATACCCTCAGCGTTGATGATAATGTGATGCTTCTTACCGATCTTACGGTTCTCAATGATGCGGTTGATCAGCATCTGCTCATCGCCGTCATAGCGCTCTGGAAGAAGGATATCCTCGGCACCGTTAGCGATACCGCACCATAAAGCGATATATCCGGCGCGACGTCCCATAACCTCGATGATACTGCAGCGCTCATGGGAAGTGGAAGTATCACGTACCTTATCAATAGCTTCCATAGCCGTATTCACTGCCGTATCAAAACCGATGGTGTAATCAGTACATGCAATATCTAAGTCAATGGTTCCTGGAAGTCCAATGGTGTTCACACCCAGGGTAGATAACTTTCCAGCACCGCGGAAAGAACCGTCACCACCGATGACTACCATACCGTCAATGCCATGCTTTTTACAGATCTCAGCACCACGCTGCTGTCCCTCAGGGGTCATGAACTCCATACATCTTGCAGTGTAAAGAATGGTACCACCACGGTTGATGATCTCAGAAACGCTGGTGGACTCCATATCTACGATCTCCTCCTGAAGAAGACCTGCGTAACCTCTCATGATACCTTTTACCTTGATTCCTTTATTGATCGCGGTGCGAACGACTGCACGGATCGCCGCGTTCATGCCTGGCGCATCACCGCCGCTGGTCAGCACACCGATTGTCTTTACTTTACTTGCCATGTTGTTCCGCCTCCTGAATTGTAATAAAATTCCTTATCTATTTTAATTCATTTTCCGAATACTTTCAATACCTTTTTGTACGGCCTTGACATTTTTTTCACCAAGTATCTGATACAGGTTCCGCAGCAGTTCTCCGTCGCAGTTCACCCGCCAGTTGGCTGGAAGAACCTTCTTAGCCCGTTCTTTGGCCAAATAAATCACCACACTGTCCGGGCCTTCCCAGGAACGCAGGGCATTCATCACCTGTTCCTGCTTCTGGTCATACTCCTCTTTATCCGCAAACTGCAGCCACAGCTGTCTTGGAAGAGAGGTAAATGGGATCAGTTTCTCGCACACCAGTTTGCCTACCGGATCATCTCCCACAGACACACGGCCCTGGACAAAGATCTTCTGGTCCTCCACCAGGAATTCCCGGTTCTTCTCAAAATCTTTCGGGAATACGATCACTTCCACGGAACCTGTCAGATCTTCCAGGGTGATAAATGCCATCATCTGGCCGGTTCTGGTAGTCTTCACCAGTTTTCCTGTAATCATGCCTCCGACAGTTACTCTGGAATTATCTTCCACTCTGGCTTTCTCTGTCTCCTCGTCCACCATAAAATCAATAGCGGTGGCGGTGATATTCTGTCTCCATACCTGCTCGTACTCCTGCATAGGGTGGCCGCTGACATAGATGCCAAGGGTCTCTTTCTCAAAGGCCAGAAGTTCTTCCTTCTTAAATTCCTCCACATTCGGAAATGTAATCTGGAAATTCTTCTTATCATCTTCTGCTGCAAAGTCAAACAGGGACATCTGGCCTTCCATGACGCTCTTTTTCTCTTTATTTTTCTGATCCAGCATTTCAGGGGCTACCATACATTTCTGTCTGCGGTTGCCTGGAAGGGAATCCAAGGCTCCGGCCTTGATAAAGTTCTCTAAAGTACGCTTATTGACTTCCTTATTGCTCATGCGCTCCACGAAATCGTCCATGGAACGGAACAGGCCGCCAGTTTCCCGCTCTTTGATAATCTGCTCCACCACGGATTTTCCCACGCTCTTGATGGCAGAAAGACCGTAACGGATGGAATCGCCAGAAACCGTAAATCCACTGTAGCCCTCGTTGATATCCGGCGGCAGAATGCCGATTCCCATTTGGCGGCAGGTTAAAATATACTCAGAAACCTTCGCCGTATTATCCTGGACAGAAGTCATCAGAGCCGCCATAAATTCCTTCGGATAATAATATTTCAAAAATGCCGTCTGGTAAGAAACTACCGCATAGCAGGCCGCATGGGACTTATTAAACGCATACTTGGCGAAATCGATCATCTCGTCGTAAATCTGGTTTGCCGTTTTCTCATCGATGCCATTGCGGATACAGCCCTTGACGCCCTCTTCATCATTGCCATAGACAAAGTTCTGGCGTTCCTTCTCCATGACCGCCGTCTTCTTCTTGGACATGGCACGGCGAACCAGATCGCTTCGGCCCATGGTGTAACCAGCCAGATCTCTTACAATCTGCATAACCTGCTCCTGGTAGACGATACAGCCGTAGGTGGGACCCAGGATCGGCTCTAACTGCGGGCAGTCGTAGGTGATGGCACCACGGTCATTTTTACCCTTTAAATACTTCGGAATAAAATCCATAGGACCTGGACGGTACAGGGAGATTCCGGCGATGATATCCTCTAAATTTTCCGGCTTTAACTCCTTCATGAAGCTCTTCATACCGCCGCTCTCCAGCTGGAACACGCCCTCGTCCTTACCGGTTCCGATGGATTCCAGCACCTGCTTATCGTTATAATCGATCTTTTCCATTTCCAGATGGATGCCGTAGTTGCGCTCCACCTGCTTGACCGCATTCTGGATCACAGTCAGTGTACGCAGTCCCAGGAAATCCATTTTCAGAAGTCCCAGCTCTTCCAGGGTCGTCATGGTAAACTGGGTGGTGATGGTTCCGTCTGCCGCGCGGGACAGAGGCACGTAATTATCCACAGATGTACGGCTGATCACGACACCCGCCGCATGCATGGAAGTATGTCTTGGCAGGCCTTCCAGACGCATGGACATGTCAATTAAGTATTTTACCTGTGGATCCTCGTCATAAGCCTTTTTCAGATCTGGGCTGGCCTTTAAGGCCTTCTCCAGAGTCATGCCAAGGTCACCTGGGATCATCTTGGCGATGGCGTCACAGCGGGCATAGGGGATATCCAGGACGCGTCCCACATCCCTTACCACACCTTTTGCCGCCAGCGTACCGAAGGTAACAATCTGAACCACCTGGTCTTTGCCGTATTTGCGGACCACGTAGTCGATGACCTCCTGACGCCGTTCGAAACAGAAGTCGATATCGATATCGGGCATGGACACTCGCTCCGGGTTCAGGAAACGCTCAAACAGCAGGCTGTAACGGATCGGGTCAATGTTGGTGATCTCCAGACAGTAGGAAACGATACTTCCCGCCGCGGAGCCTCGTCCTGGACCAACCATAATGTCATTGGTTCTTGCAAAGTGGATAAAATCCCACACGATCAGGAAATAGTCCACGTAACCCATGGTATGAATGACATTTAACTCATAATCCAGACGTTTTCTTAAGGTTCCGTCATCATCCGGATAACGTTTTTTCAGACCTTCATCACATAATTTATTCAAATAAGACCAGGAATCATAACCATCCGGCACGTCAAATTTCGGCAATTTGGTGACACCGAACTCAATCTCCACATTACACCGCTCCGCGATTTTATGGGTGTTGTCTAACGCCTCCTGGGCATATGGAAATAACGCCCGCATCTCTTCTTCCGATTTGCAGTAGAACTGGCCGCCCTCGTAGCGCATCCGGTTCTCATCGGTGACTTTTTTGCCTGTCTGGATACAGAGCAGGATGTCATGAGGAACCGCGTCCTCTGCGAAAGTGTAGTGGACATCGTTGGTTGCCACTAACTCGATTCCGGTTTCCGCCGACATCCGCAGCAATGCCTGGTTGACAGTCTTCTGGGCTGGGATTCCGTGATCCTGCAATTCCAGGAAGAAATTGTTCTTACCGAAAATCTCCTCATACCGCAGGGCTGCTTCTTTGCCCTCCTGGTACAGTCCTCTCTCCAGATAACGCTGCACCTCGCCTGCAAGACAGGCGCTTGTTGCGATGATTCCCTCATGGTATTCTCTGAGAACTTCCAGATCTACACGAGGTTTATAATAAAATCCATCTACAAATCCTTTGGATACAATCTTCATCAGGTTCTGGTAACCCTGATTATTCTCTGCCAGCAGGATCAGATGGTAGTAACGATCATCTCCACTGGACGCCTCCCGGTCAAACCGGGACCCTGGAGCCACATAGACCTCGCATCCAATGATCGGTTTCACACCTACTTCTCTGGCCGCCCGGTAAAAATCAATGACACCGTACATGACGCCATGGTCTGTGATGGCCATACTGTCCATGCCCAGTTCCTTGGCTCTGGCAACCAGCTCCTTGATCTTACTGGAACCATCCAGAAGACTGTATTCCGTATGCACATGCAGATGTGTAAATGCCATGCTGTCTTCCCCCTTTCTTCTCTGATACCGGATTGCTCCGCACTACGTGCTCCCGCAATCCTCACAAACCGAAAAAAGAATCCCGCAGGACGTGAACCTGTCCGCACTGCAGAATTCTTTCTTGGTATATCCTATACAATAATGATCAATCTCAACCCTCAGTCAGATATTTCTCGATGCCCTCAATGGCTTTCTCCTCATCTGCGCCATCTGCGGTAACGGTTACCTGCTCTCCTGGAACCAGTCCAAGGGTCATCATACCCATAATGCTCTTTGCGTTGACTCTCTTGGTTCCGCACTCCACATAAATACTACTGTCGTACTGGCTTGCAACCTGCACTAACATAGCCACAGGTCTTGCCTCCAGGCCAGTTTCCAGTTCGATTGCAATGGTTTTCTTAATCATAATTTTCCTCCTCATTTCTCTGAATGACCTGACTGTCATTCCGGGTCGTATTCTCTGCCTGTTCAGACCGTTTTTCTTTTAAATCTGCCGCAAGAATACTTAGTTTTCTCAGCCGGTGATTTACCCCCGATTTGCCAACCGGCGGGTCCAATCCTTCACCCAGTTCCTTCAGAGTTGCCTCTGGACGTTCCAGACGGGCTTTAGCGATCTCTTCCAGATTCTCTGGAAGTCCCTCAAAACCTATCGTATCACGAATATAGATAATATCCTCGATCTGCTTCACTGCCGCGGATACTGTCTTATTGATATTGGCCGTCTCACAGTTTACCTGGCGGTTAACGCTGCCACGCATCTCCTTTAAGATCCGGATATTCTCCAGTTCCATCAAAGATACCGGCGCATCCATCACTTTCAGGATGTCCGCGATCTGGCTTCCCTCTTTTATGTAGACAACATAATACTTTTTCCGCATCACAATCTTGGCTTCCATGCCAAAGGTTTTAATGATGTCCTGAAGCTGACGGGCTTTCGCTTCCGCCGTACATACAATCTCAAAATGATAAGACCGTTCTGGATCGCTGATGGAACCAGCCGCTAAAAACGCGCCGCGCAAAAATGCACGTCTGCAGCAGGGATTCTGAATGACCAGGTTCTTGACCACGGACAAATTCTCACCAACTTCTCCATGTTCATCAAGAAGCTTTGTGGTCACCAGAATTCTTCTGGCTTCCTCATCATCACTTACCACAACGGCGTAAGTACGGTTCCGCTTCAGATACGCATTATGCCGAATTACCACATCAGTACTTATATTAAATGTTTTTTTCAATAATGTAAAGTACTTTCTTGCAACTGCGGCATTTTCTGTATGGATTTTAATACAAAAATGATCATTTTCATCAATTTCGATCTTTCCGCAGAGACTGATGATCGCCGCCATCTCTGCGATCTGACAATGTCTGGCCGGACTGGTCTGTCTGGACAGCTCATCTTTTACCTTTGCTGAAAAGGACATTCCGTCACCTCAGTTTATTTTCGTTTATTATCTTTCTCTATATCCCGGTGATCCAGTTTTACGCCAAGGCCTTTCTGCTGTTTCAGATGTTCATACAGGGCATTGGCAATGGTCACGGAACGGTGTTTTCCACCGGTACAGCCGATACCGATCACCAGCTGGTTTTTCCCCTCCAACACATAATTAGGAATCAGGAAATCCAGCATATCGTAAAGCTTATCCAGGAAAATATCAGCGGTTCCGCCCTGTTTCACATAATCCTGGATTTCTTTTTCTTCTCCGGTTCTTGGACGCAGGCTCTCTACATAGTAAGGATTTGGCAGGAAACGGACGTCAAAAACCAGATCCGCGTCTGCCGGAATGCCATATTTAAATCCGAAGGAAAGGACGGTGACAAATAAATTATCATAAGTTCCTTCTTCCAGATAGATCTTCTCCAGTTCCTTGCGAAGTTCCTTGGTTAAAAGCATACTGGTATCCAGGATCACATTGGCCTGTTTCTTTAAGAACGCAAGACACTCCCGTTCCTTTTTGATACCTTCATCAATCCGGCCTGCGCCTGCTAATGGATGGTTTCTCCTGGTCTCTTTATAGCGCTTTAACAGCACCTCATCACTGGCATCCAGAAACAGGATCTCAAATGGAATTCCATCTGCCCGCCACTGTTCCAGAATCTTATCCAGAAGGGGCAGTTCCTGTCCACTGCGGATATCGATTCCAAGGGCCACCTGATTAGACGGGCCCTGATTGCTTCCCAACGCCAGCTCCGCAAATTTCTCGATCAAAGGAATAGGAAGATTATCCACACAGTAATAACCCATATCCTCCATCATTTTCAATGCCACGGTCTTTCCTGCGCCGGACATACCTGTCACAATCACCAGCTTCATCAAAGATGCCCCCTTATCCTGTCATTCCCTTTTGTTGATCAGCCCAGGCGCTTAATCTCCATCTCAAGATCAACACCCGACTGTTCTTTCACTTTTTCTGCTACCTGACGGCATAATTCTTCAACATCAGCAGCTGTAGCCTGATTCCGGTTGATCACAAAACCACAGTGTTTTTCCGAAACCTGGGCACCGCCCACCTGGAATCCCCGAAGTCCTGCATCATCGATCAGTTTTCCTGCAAAATAGCCTTCCGGCCGTTTAAAAGTGCTTCCCGCACTTGGATATTCCAACGGCTGCTTTTCTCTCCGTTTCCCAGCCAGATCATTCATCACACGTAAGATCTCTGTTTTATCTCCTGGTTGTAACCGGAATTCTGCTTCCAGCACTGTCAGCCCTTCTGTCGGGATATTACTGGTCCGGTATCCCAGTTCCAGTTCTTCTCCGGTCCGCCGGATCACAGCCCCGTCTTTTGTTAACAGAACCGCATCCACCAGAACATTCTTCATCTCTGAGCCATAAGCGCCTGCGTTCATGACTAAAGCGCCACCCACGGTTCCCGGAATTCCTGCAGCAAATTCCAAGCCCGTGAGGCCATGCTCTAATGCCTGTTTTGCCATGCGGGCCAGTTTTACCCCTGCTCCCGCGCGGATCTGTTTTCCTTCCACCTGGCAGTGATCCAGCTTCTCTGTGGAGATCACCACCCCCTGGTATCCCTGATCGCTGACCAAAAGATTACTTCCATTACCGATCACCGCAAATGGTTTCTCTTCGCCACGGCAAAGGCCGATCACCAGGATCAGTGCGTCCGCATTCTCCGGTGTCACAAAGTACCGGGCCGGACCGCCGATGCGGAAGGTCGTGTGCTTCTTCATCGGCTCTTCCAGTTTTACATTAGCTGCCCCGGCGATCTCTGCCAGTCTTTTCTCAAAATCCATCATCAAAAGGATTACCTTCCTTTCGTCAGATTTTCCTGAACTCTCCGGTAAAGCTCTTTGGCTGCGTTGTAACCCATCATCTTCTGACGGTGGTTGATGGAAGCAGTCTCAACGATAACCGCTAAGTTACGGCCTGGACGGACCGGAATACAATGGCAGACAACCTGGTTGCCCAACAGTTCCGTAAACTGGTCTTCCAGTCCCAGACGGTCAGAAACTGTATCCTTATCCCACTCTTCCAGCTTAATCAC
>CAKRWX010000066.1 GCA_934418055.1 uncultured Lachnospiraceae bacterium | reverse complement strand
GATATACTCTGCCCCGATATCTAAGCTCCGGTGAAGCAGAGACTCCCATTTCACATAACGGTTGCAGGCGATACAGGGATTCGGCGTTCTGCCTTTCACATATTCGTCCACAAAATAATCGATCACGTGGTTTTTAAATTCTTCCCGGAAATTCATTACATAGTAAGGGATATCCAGACTCCAGGCCACTCTTCTGGCGTCATCCACAGCGCTTAAACCGCAGCAGCCGCCATTTTCCTCCTGGGTCTGGTTATCCTCGTCCTGCCAGATCTGCATGGTCACGCCCATGACGTCATAGCCCTGCTGCTTCAACAGATAGGCCGCCACGGAGGAATCCACGCCTCCGGACATGCCTACGACTACCTTCTTCTTCTCCATTAATATTCCTCGTCCTCATCATGCTCGCTGATGTCGCTCTTTGGCTTATCCAGTCCCTCGATCACAATGCCGTGTTTCTCTGCGTAATCCCACAGAGCCGCATGGATTGCTTCCTCTGCTAACAGAGAGCAGTGTACCTTTACTGGTGGAAGTCCGTCCAGAGCCTCCATAACAGCCTTATTGGTTACTTCCATAGCTTCCTGAACGGTCTTTCCTTTTACCATCTCAGTAGCCATGCTGCTGGTTGCAACGGCAGCGCCGCAGCCAAATGTCTTAAATTTTACGTCCTGGATTACCTGATTGTCATCGATGTCCAGGTAAATTCTCATGATATCTCCGCATTTTGCATTTCCTACAGTGCCAACGCCGCTGGCATTCTCAATCTCGCCTACATTTCTTGGATGCTGGAAATGATCCATAACTTTCTCTGTATACATAAATTCGTAATTCCTCTCTATTTTTCTTTAGTTTTTCTGGGATTTCTTCACAAAATCCTCATACAGTGGGGACATGCTTCTTAATTTCTCCACGATCTTCTTGATCTCATCTACGGTGAAATCAATCTCCTCTTTGGTGGTCTCCTCGCTTAAGGTCAGTCTTAAGGAACCGTGGGCGATCTCATGCGGTAAGCCGATGGCTAACAGCACATGGGACGGATCCAGGGAACCGGAAGTACATGCAGAACCACTGGAACCGCAGATACCCTGCATATCCAGCATGATCAGAAGGGACTCGCCCTCGATGAACTGGAACGCGAAGTTGGCATTGTTCGGCAGACGGTTGGTGCGGTGTCCGTTCAGTCTCACATATGGAACTTCACTTAAGACACGCTCAATCAGATGGTCTCTTAATTCCACTTCATAAGCGGTGCGCTCTTCCATGTTTGCCATAGCGATTTCTACAGCCTTACCCATACCAACAATACCCGGTACATTCTCTGTGCCGCCGCGACGTTTCCGCTCCTGGGAGCCGCCATGGATGAAGGAACGCAACTTTAATCCAGTACGGATATATAAGAAACCGATTCCTTTCGGGCCGTTGAACTTATGGCCGCTGACGCTGAGCATATCGATGTGATACTCGTCTACGTTGATCGGCACATGAGCGTAAGCCTGAACGGCGTCCGTGTGGAAAATGATGCCGTGCTCTTTGGCGATCTCACCGATCTCCTTGATTGGCTGAATGGTT
The DNA here is from genome assembly GCA_934418055.1 of uncultured Lachnospiraceae bacterium. Taxonomy (GTDB): domain Bacteria; phylum Bacillota; class Clostridia; order Lachnospirales; family Lachnospiraceae; genus UBA3402. The sequence goes on along the minus strand of CAKRWX010000066.1, from coordinate 8,502 downwards.
CCGATCTCATTATTAGCGAACATGATGGAGATCAGGATGGTATCCGGACGGATGGCTTTCTTTAACTCGTCAAGTTTGACGGTACCATTTTCATCTACATCCAGGTAAGTGATCTCAAATCCGCGCTTCTCCAGGTACTCACAGGTGTGAAGAACCGCATGATGCTCGATCTTGCTGGTGATGATGTGTTTTCCTTTGGATTCATATGCCTCCGCAGTGGCTTTGATGGCCCAGTTATCAGACTCAGAACCGCCTGCTGTGAAATAAATTTCGTTGGTTTTTGCTCCCAGGGACTTTGCGATGGTCTCGCGTGCCTCTGTGATGGCTTTTTTCGATGGAGTTGAAAACTCATACACCGAAGAAGGGTTTCCATAATATTCGGTGAAATATGGCAGCATTGCCTCTACGACCTCTGGTCTGGTTTTGGTTGTTGCCGCATTGTCGAGATAAATTGTTTTTTTCATTACGTTGTGATCCGCCTTTCTGTAGTAATAAAGTTGAAAGCTTCATCTACTATATATGGGTCCCAATATCCAAAATCCCTATCACAAGTAGACTTATGACAGGCTCAGGCATTTTAACCCTTTTATCATTATATTAAGATAATCCTATCATTGCAATAGGATTTCCTCGTATTTTTTCCCATACAAAGTCATACTCTGTAATAATCATCCCTTTTGCGAGGCCCGTTCTATGAGCGATTTCTTCCGCAAGCACTCCATGATCACCGGAACTCTACTTCTGACTGCGGCTGGATTTGCCGTCCGGATCCTGGGATTTTTTTACCGGATCTTCTTGTCCCGCACCATCGGAGCGGAAGGACTGGGCCTTTATAATCTGGTACATCCCCTTTACGGCATCTGCTTCGCCCTCTGCGCTGGTTCCATCCAGACTGCCATCTCCCGGTGCATCGCCGCCAATCTGTCCCACAGGAAGCTGTTTTTTCGCACCGGACTGATGATTTCTCTTTCTATCGCTGCCATTTTAGCCGTGGTCCTGTCTGTCGGCTCCCAGTTTCTGGCTGACCAGGTTCTGTTGGAGAGCCGCTGCGGGGAGCTGCTTCGCCTGATGGCCTTATCCATTCCATTTTCAGCCATTCACGCCTGTGTCAATGGCTACTATTATGGTATGCAGCGAACCAAGGTTCCGGCCGCATCCCAGATCACGGAACAGCTGATCCGCATGGGGGTTGTCTTTCTCATGGCCTTGTTTTTCCAGAATCGTGGAATTCCCATCACCACAGAGCTGGCAGTTCTGGGCCATCTGGCGGGAGAGGTTGGCTCCTGCTTTTACGCGGCGCTCACGTTTCTCGTTTTTGACCGCTCCGTCAAACTGACGTTCTCTCCAAGTACCGTTCAGCCCGCCGCATCTTCCGCGTTTCACGCAGGCCAAGAACTGATGTCCATGGCGCTCCCTCTCATGGGAAACCGCCTAGTCTTAAACCTGCTCTCCAGCGCAGAGGCCATCTGGATTCCCAGCCGTCTGCTTCTCTCCGGCCTTACTTCCAGCGAGGCCTTTGAGATCTACGGCGTTCTGACAGGAATGGCTCTTCCCTTCATCTTTTTTCCCTCTGCCATCACCAATTCCATGGCGGTGATCCTGCTTCCTGCAGTGGCAGGTGCCCAGGCAGACGGGCGGGAGCACCATATCCGGGAAGCGGTCCTGACTTCTCTCCGCTACAGCCTGTACATGGGAATCCTGTGCATCGGCGTTTTCACCTGCTTTGGGGATTTTCTTGGAAATGTAGTGTTCCATGAAGCTTCCGCCGGATATTTTATGAAGGTACTGGCCTGGCTCTGCCCTTTTCTCTACCTGGCTACCACCACGGGAAGTATCTTGAACGGCCTTGGAAAGACCAGTGCTGTATTTTTACAGAATACCGCCGCCTTAAGCCTCCGTCTGGCCTTTGTATTCTTCGGCATTCCCCAATTTGGCATCCAGGCCTGTCTGTGGGGCATGCTGACCAGCGAACTTTTCCTGTCTGCCATGCACCTGTATACATTAAAAGGGCTGGTTTCCTTCTCTATCCAACCATGGGATATGATCCTGAAACCAACCCTTTATTTACTAATTTCTATGGGAATCTGCCTCTACGCCCTGCCATCTCTTTCCTGGTTTCGCGCATTTCCAGCCACGCCCGCAGTCCTTGCGCAGATCTGCCTGCTGCCGTCCTGCTACGTCTGTCTCCTGGCCCTGTCTCATTTTTCCAGGCCAAAAGTTTCAGATCCTAATTTGCCTGGTTCATAGCCTCAATGGCCGCCTGCAGCTGATTGTCTTCAGACAGTTCCACCACTGCCTTCTTCTGCAGCTCCTCGTCCATCTCAACTACCACATCCGGCTCTAAGCCCTTTCCGTGAAGGTCAAAGCCGCTTGGAGTGTAGTAATGAGCAGTTGTCAGCTTGATGGCTGTACCATCTCCCAGCGGGATCAGGTTCTGGACAATACCTTTACCAAATGTGGTGGTTCCAACCACGATTCCTGCGTCATAATCCATCACAGCACCGGTAAATACCTCAGAAGCGCTGGCGGAGTTGCCATTGACCAGAACTGCTAACGGTACATCCAGCTCATGATTATCTTCCTTTGGATAACGGCTGTCACGGCTTCCGTCATCACTTTCTCTCTGGATCTTTCCATCCTTACAGAAATACCGGTCGCCCTCGCCATTTTTATCTGCCGTGTAAACTAACATGCCGTCCATCTTGTCCTCTGGAAGCACATAAGCCAACATCTCCACTGCGGTATCCAGAACGCCGCCTGGGTTATTTCTCAGATCGATCACCAGTTTTTCCATGCCCTGACCTTCCAGATCATCAATGGCATCTTCAAACTGTTTCGCGGTTACCTCATCAAACTGGGTGACATAAATGTAACCCACCTGATTTTCCAGCATCTGGTACTCGACCGTTGGAACTTCGATGGAACGACGCTCCACATGAAGTGGGGTTTCCTCTGCACTTTCTCCACGAAGAACGGTGATATCCACATAAGTACCTTCTTCACCGCGGATATTTTCTTTTACCACCAGATCCAGATCTTTGCCTGTGACCACCTCGCCGTCTACCTGGTACAGGATATCTCCTGGAAGCATGCCTGCCTCATAAGCTGGAGAATCAGCAAATACCTTGATGGCGGTGATCACGCCAGTGGTCCGGTTCTGCTGCACCATAACGCCGATACCACAATACTCGCCGCTGGTGCTCTCCATCAGGGACTGATACTGCTCTTCGTTATAATACACGGAATACGGATCGTCCAGTCCATACATCAGACCAGTGTAAATGCCGTCTTCCACCTTCTCGGTGTCCTCATCAAACAGGAAATACTGGTCAATAATTCCCTGGATATACTTCATTTTCGAAGAAATGAATTCCAGATCCAGATCTTTACTCTCTCCGTCTGTTCCATCGCCCTGCACCTGCTCTACCTGGGCCCGGTTGTCAATGACCGCTCTTCCGATCAGGAAAATCCCCGATGACACGCCCACAATGATCAGTCCGGCAAATGCCATGACCAAAGCGCCTACCAGCACGCCTTTCCAAAATTTATTTTTCTCTTCCCGATTCTCCATGTTGTTCTCCTCTCAATGCCTTCTATCCATCTCATTCTGTCCATTTCTGCCTTCTCTTACGTTCCTCGCAGTAAATGTGCGAACCTGCCAAACCGTTACCTACGGGCTTACATAACTGGATGGGTTTACATAACTTCCATTCACCCGGACTCCGAAATGCAGATGGGGTCCTGTGGAATATCCCGTCGAACCTACTTTGGCGATAGTCTGCCCCTGACTGACGGTGGTTCCCGCCGATACCAGAAGCTCGGAACAATGCATGTATACCGTATACACACCGCCGCCATGATTGATCATGATATAATTTCCGGCAGAATAGCTGTATGTAGAGATGATCACCTCTCCTGCCGCTGCCGCCACAATGCTGCTGCCTGTGGACGCGCCGATGTCAATGCCCTTGTGATTGGTGGACGCTCCCTCCGTCGGTGAACTTCTTCCTCCAAAACCGGATGTGATCCGTCCGCTGGAAGGACACGGCCATATAAACTTAATGTTCCCGATACTGGCCGTATTATACGTTTTCCCGGCTGCTGCCGCCGCTTTTTTCGCTTCCTCTTCCTTCCGTTTGATCTCGTCCTCAATCTGTTTGATCTTGGCCTCCTGGGCTTTTAAATCTGCCTCATAGGCGTCTAACTGTCCCTGGGCAGTGGAAATCTGGGATTCATAGCTGGCAAGCTGTTTCTGCTTTTCCTGCAATAACGTCTCCACAGATGCCTTCTTGGCCTCCAGGCTGTCCTGCATGGCAAGCAGCTCTTCCTGCTCCGCCTGAAGGGCCTCGCCCTGCTCCTTCACCAGCTGTCTGGCCTGGGCATACGTCTCTAACATTTTCCGGTCATAGACCGAAACTGCCTCAATATACTCCGCCCGATTTAAAAGCTGGGACATATCCGCCGACTCAAACAGCAGATCCAGAAAAGAAGTCTCTCCCCGCTCATACATGTAACGGATCCGCAGCTTCATGTTCTCATACTGATGGGTCTCCTGGGCTTTGGCCTCCTCATATTGCTGCTCAGCCTCCTGGATCTCCGCATTTTTCCGGTTGATCTGCCCGTCTAATTCCTCTAACTGCCCGCTTAAATCTTCCATATTGGAGTCCAGGGCCTTCACATAGGCCGCCGCATCCGATTTCAGCCCCTCTAAACTCTTCAGAGACGCTTCCACCTTCTTTTTCTCCTCTTCCATGGAAGTTTTCTTCTTTTTCGCGTCCCCCAGCTCCGTTCCATAGACAGGAACCGTCCACAGGGAACACATAAGAACCGCCGAAGCGATCCGTTTCCATCGTTCTCTCATATATTGTCCCCAATCGCCACTATTCATGGGTGCCAGCAAAATCTTCCATCACATGACCTTCAATGGAAAATGCCGCCATACCGCGCTGTCCAAATGAACATTCAGACAACCAGGCACTGACGGCATCCCCCCAACAAAAAACTTTACACCTTCAAATGCTTGCGAATGGTAAAGAAACTTGCGAAAAATCCAATTCCAAGTCCCAGAAGCATCGCTGCTCCCGCCATATACGGGAAAATCTGGTGCAGCGGAAGGAACTGGAAAATTCCTGACAAAATCTGGAATTTCTCCGCCACAAAGCCAATACTCTGCTGATAAATATACAGCATGGCAACCAATGGAATAATGGAACCCAACAATCCGATCACCATACCTTCTACTACAAACGGCGCACGGATCATGTAGTTGGTCGCTCCGATATAGCGCATGATCTCATTCTCGTTCTTACGGAAAGCGGCCGCCACATTGATGGTATTACTGATCAGGAACACAGATACCGCCAGCAGCACACCGATGATCACCACTGACAGAATACCAACCATGGCATTGAAGCTGCTCAAGCCTGCCGCCGCGCTGTTGGAATAGTTGACTCTTCGGATTCCATCCAGGTTCTGCAGATACAGCACAAACTCATTCTGTTTAGAAATATCCTTCAAAAAGATCTGGTAAGACGCATCTCCTGCCAACGGATTATCATCTGCAAATCCGTCTGCCAGCTCTTCCATCCCTTTAAAATAATCATTTTTAAAACTTTCCCATGCTTCTTCTCCGGAAGTAAACTCCATCCGGTCTACCTCTGGCCGTTCCTCGATCTTCCGGCCTATGGCTTTCATCTCATCTTCCGACATACCCTCGTCAAAGAAAATGGTGATTCCAACGGTACTTTCCACATTTTTGACCACATGCTGTACATTGGCCATAATTCCAAAAAACATACAAAACAAAAAAATACATGCAGAGATCGTCGCCACTGACGCAAGAGAAAACCAGATATTTCTGCATATATTAATAATACCCTGTTTCAGGCAATACCAAAACGTACTAATTCTCATCTGACTCTCCGCCTCTTATTTCATCACTGATGACGCATCCGCGCTCCATGGTGATCACTCTCTTATGCATTCTTGCCACGATCTCTTCACTGTGGGTAACGACCACAACGGTGGTTCCCATGCGGTTGATCTCCTCCAGAAGCCGCATAATCTCATCAGCATTCTGGCTGTCTAAGTTACCAGTGGGCTCATCGGCCAACAGTACCTCCGGGCGATTGATCAGCGCTCTTGCAATGGCAACACGCTGCTGTTCACCACCAGAAAGCTGCTGCGGAAACATCTTATACTTTGCGGACAGTCCCACCATCTGAAGCATGGCCGGAACCGACTCCTTGATCCGTCTGGTAGATACGCCGATGACTCTCTGGGCAAATGCCACATTCTCATAGACGGTACGGTCCCTTAACAGACGGAAATCCTGGAACACCATGCCAAGTCTTCTGCGATACTTCGGTACATAATGTCTCGGCATCTTTCCAAGATTCATGTCATTCACTACAATTTTACCGGAAGTAGGCTCTACTTCCTTCAGCAACAGTTTCATCAGCGTAGATTTACCGGAGCCGCTGCGTCCCATAATGAACACAAACTCTCCATCCCCGATGGTGATGCTGACATTCCGCAGAGCCTTATTGCCAGTCTCATAAGTTTTACATACATTTGAAATCTCTATCATTGTAACTCCCTGGTTCCTTAAAAATCAGAATTCTCCATATATTTCATATATTTTACTACCATAAGAGCAATCTTAAATGTAATCGCATCCTCAAAGACACGCAGATCCAGCCCTGTGCTCTTCTGCAGCTTATCCAGCCGGTATACCAGGGTATTTCTGTGAATATAAAGCTGTCTGGATGTCTCAGATACATTCAGGCTGTTCTCAAAGAACTTGTTGATGGTGGTCAGAGTTTCTTCGTCAAACTCATCCGGAGACTTGCCGTCGAAGATCTCCTTAATAAACATCTTACATAACGGGATCGGCAGCTGATAGATCAGACGTCCGATTCCCAGGCGATTATAGGCCACTACATTCTTATCGCTGTAGAAGATCTTGCCTACATCCAGCGCCATCTTCGCTTCCTTGTAGGAACGGGATACTTCCTTGATCTCGCCAACTACCGTACCAAATGCCACATGCACCTTGGTCATGGCCTCTGTATTTAACATATCCAGGATCGTGTTGGCAGTCTTCTCCAGATCCTCATAGGTCTCGCCCGGTTTTACTTCCTTCACCAGAATGATATTCTTCTCATCCACAGCGGTGATAAAGTCCTTGGTCTTTCCTGCGAAAATGCTTCTGACTGTCTCTAAAGCGTTGGTATCTTTTTCATACTTGGTCTCGATGATATAAACCACACGCTTCACGCTGGTCTCAATGTGAAGCTTCTTCGCCCGGTTGTAGATATCCACCAGAAGAAGGTTATCCAGCAGAAGGTTCTTGATGAAGTTATCCTTATCAAAACGCTCCTTGTAAGCCACCAGCAGATTCTGGATCTGGAATGCCGCCAGCTTACCAACCATATATACATCATCACTGCCGCCCTTAGCCAGCAGGATATACTCTAACTGATGCTCGTCAAATACTTTGAAAAACTGATATCCCTGAATCACCTGACTGTCTGCTGGAGAATCCACAAACGCAAGGATTGAATTCTCATATTCCTCTGCATCCGGAAATGTTGTTGCCAGCACTTTTCCCTCGGTATCGCAAACACAAAGATCAATTCTGGTGATTCCCTTTAAACCATCAATGGCATTCTGGAGTATCTGATTTGAAATCATAGCACACTCTCCTTTATTTTCACTTTATGGTAATCAAAATTCTTTTAAAGTTACCCTTATTTTATATTAAAGCAAAAATCAAAAAAAAGCAAGCAAGTATGACTACTTGCCTGCTTTTAATTCTTAAAATATTATGTACTTTTACCAGTATCTGTCAACTAGTTGCAGATGATCAGCTCAGTCTCTTTGTCGAATACATGAACTTTAGACATATCCAGAGCAATCTTAACAACACTGCCAACTCTAGCGGTTGTACGTGGATTTACTCTTGCGATGAACTGTGCATCATCGATATCGAAGTATAAGTTAACCTCAGCACCTAACAGCTCGTATACACGGATAGTAGCTTCGATCACGCTCTTTGGAGAAGCCTGTAACCAAGCCTCGTCATCATGCAGATCCTCTGGACGGATACCGATGGTAACGGTCTTTCCTACATAACCTTTCTCTTTTACAATTTTTGCTTTCTCTGCTGGAAGAGTGATGGTATGTCCGCCAAATGTTAAAGTAACATCAGCGCCGCTTTCTTTCACATCAGCATCGATCATGTTCATCTGAGGAGCTCCGATGAATCCAGCAACGAACTTGTTGCATGGTCTGTCGTACAGGTTCTGTGGAGAATCTACCTGCTGGATCACGCCGTCTTTCATAACAACGATTCTGGTACCCAGTGTCATAGCCTCGGTCTGGTCATGTGTTACATAGATGATGGTTGCCTGCAGTCTCTGATGTAATTTAGAGATCTCAACACGCATCTGGCCTCTCAGTTTTGCATCCAGGTTGGACAGAGGCTCATCCATCAGGAAT
>CAKRWX010000065.1 GCA_934418055.1 uncultured Lachnospiraceae bacterium | reverse complement strand
TCTTATGCAACCCGCAGAACCCGATCGGCCATATCTGGGAGAAAGAAACTCTGGCCAAAATCGGTGAATTATGCCATAAATACCATGTTTTGGTGGTTTCTGATGAGATCCACTGTGATCTGACCGATCCAGGCAAAGAATACGTCCCATTTGCCTCCGTATCCGGGATCTGCGCCCAGAACAGCATCACCTGCATGGCGCCGACCAAGACCTTTAACATCGCAGGTCTTCAGACCGCAGCGGTCATGATCCCCAATCCAGTGATCCGTCAGAAGGTAGATCGTGGCTTAAATACCGATGAGGTAGCGGAACCGAACGTATTTGCCGTAGAGGCTGTATTAGCGGCATTCCGATACGGTGATCAGTGGCTGGACGAGCTACGGGAGTATATTTATGAGAATAAACAGCTGGTATGGGATTTTGTAAAGAAAGAGCTGCCAGACGTGCGTGTGATCATTTCCGATGCAACGTATCTGTTATGGCTGGACTGCAGCGCTTATGAATCTGACAGCGAAAAGCTGGAAGAACTGATCCGTGAGAAAACCGGTTTGTGGCTGTGCGCCGGTAAAGAATATGGCGGAGAGCCAGATGGATTTATGAGAATGAATATCGCTTGTCCTAGAAGCCGGGTGGTTGATGGGCTGGAGAGATTGAAAAGAGCTTTGGAGGAAATAAGGTCTTAAGGGGCCTTATTTCTTCTTTATGTTTCAAACTATTCGTTAAAGTGTTGTTTCGCGAATAGTTGTATGGATAGGAAGAGGTACTTCTGTTTCGTCCTATGCACGGATTTATTTAACAGACTGGGTGAAGATTTCACTTTCTTCACCCAACCCCAAAGTCCGTAATCTCATACAACACCTCAACCGCTGGATCATCCAACAGCCACCGGTATTCTTTCATAAACCATCGCACCAGTTCCTCATCCCGGCGGATCTTCGTGGTGTTGTTATTGTAGACATTGACGGTTCCTAATTTAAAATATTTCTTCAGGCACTCAATATCCCTTGCAATCATTTCTTTGGTCTGCCCCTGGATGCCCACCATCAGACACGGGGAATCAAAATACTGGGCGACTTCTTCCGGGCTTTTGAAATCGGCGTGTTTGTTTAAGACATTTTCACGGAAATCATGATCGAAGGTCTCAACGCCGATCTTAAATACGATCGGGACCGGCATACGCTTCCGCATCTCTGCCAATCGGTTCTTATAGATCCAATGAGCCTCGAAAAACAATTTATTGATATTTTTTTCACGAATCACCTGTTCGATCTGATTTAAAGTCTCTTTTGGAAGTTCAAAGCAGCTTCCAGAATTGATCACTTCCAGTACCCCGTATTCTCCGGTTACCAGGTCTAACACCTGTTTGTTTAACGTGATCATTCCAGCCTCATCCCGGCTGTTGTCTTCAATGTAATCACAGAACGCGCATTTGCCCCAGGCGCAGGGAAATGCCTTTAACAGGCAGATTTCCCGCTGATTTTTGTCTGTGATCTTGCTATATCGTTCGGTAGGAATTCCCATGTGTACTTCTCTCCTATCTTTTATTCTTGGCGGAAAATCCGTCTGTTAACAAGTTCTATCGTTTCTATTTTTCCTTCTGAAACGCAGTTTTCATACTGAATGGCAGCATCTGCAGCACCATCACTACCAGTGCCAGGGAAATGATCCGGTCTAAATAATCGGTAAAGATCTGGACAGCGAAAATACTTCCAGTCAGGCCCAGAGGGGTTCTGGACAAGATCTGGACCAGAATACTGGAGCCAGAGGACGTCACACCGCCAAATAAGACCGCATTAATGATGGAGCTGACCATTGTTCCAGGAATGGTGATAAAAAGGGCTCCTGCGACGATCTGGAGCTTTTTCACCTGTTTCTCAGACACCAGTCCATGCATCTGTTTTGCGGCGATTCCTGCCATAAATCCGGTGATCATGCCGACTGGCGCAAAATACAGGGAATAAATATCGGTGGTGAATCCCATGAGAACGCCACTGATCATATTTGGAAGCATACCGTAAAGCGGTCCCATCCACGCGCCGATCAGAATGGTTCCGATACTGTCTAAATAAATAGGAAGCCGGAGCATCAAAGCCAGCTGGCCGCCAGCCACATTGATGCAGACTGCCATGGCGATCATGCAGAGACGTAAGGTTGTCATTTTCTTATTCATGTTTTTTGTCCTCCCTTGTAATCAATGCTTCTAACAGATCCAGTTTCTCCTCTGGAATCTGCAGAATGTTGGAATAAAAGGTCTTGAAAAATTTTAATACATCCACTTCGGTCAAAATCACCGCATTCGGTTCTTTCCGATAGAAATTCATGGCGTCCACAATGGTCTGTCCTATAGAGATTCCACCAGTTTCCACGGCGGTATATGCCTGGATTCCGCTGCACAAGGTACGGTCTGCGAAATAGGCTACTGCCAGCGGATCGTTGATCACACATCCGATGAGATGTTCCCATTCCCAATGGAAATCAAAATAAAATTTCGTAATTTTCTGAACAAAAGAACCAATTTCCTGGTTCAACCGCTTCATATATTCCAACAGATCTGGAGTCAGCACGATCTTTCTGGTGACATCCAGACCAACCATGGAAATCAGAGAATGATTTTGGGCTGCTGTCTCATATACCAGCGCTGCCGCATCCGGATCAACCCAGTAATTGTACTCCGCTACCGGTGAACAGTTTCCATGGCTTTTAAAATTGCCACCCATAGAAACGATCTCCTGAATCTGGTCAAAGGCTTCCCGATCTGTCTGGATCAGTTTTGCCAGATTGGTCATAGGCCCCAGGGCGATCACGGAACAAGGCTCTCCAGCCGCTGCACATTCCCGGATCATCCGGCCCATAAACTCCACCGCAGTCTCCTTCTGTTCATACCCAGGAATCTCCGGAAGAAAGCTCTCTCCAAGGCCGTCTTCTCCATGGGTATCCAACGCATTGACATATTCCCGTTTTAAAGGGATTTTTTCTCCCTGATAAACCGGAATATCCAGTCTTCCAAGAAAATGCAGCACTTTCTTGGCATTTCCAAAGCCCATCTCCACAGGAGAATTCCCGCAGACAATGGTGATGCCCTTCACGGAAATCGATTCCATGGATAGGGCCAGCATGATCGCCAGACTGTCATCAATTCCAGGATCACAGTCGATGATCACATTTCTTCGTTTGGCGCTTGTTACGCCCCTTTCTTCTTGCATCTTTGCCCTCTTTTCTGGCAAAAGACTTCTTTGGCATCAAAAAAGGATGCCGCTTTTGCCGTTTATTTTGAGGACCTCAAATAAACACACAAAAACAGCACCCTATTCAATATCATAATAATATCATAGCGTGTACTTTCTGCTTGTCTGCCTAGTTTTTTATACTGGGAGGTTCTCGAACCAGTTGTGTGAAGTGACTTATCACACGGATTAGGATTATAACACACATTTCCTATTTCTTCAAGCAGAAAAGGAAGTTTTCCAATATACTATTTCACTGCCCCAATCAGTTCATTGATATCTTCCACACCATACTTCCGCATATAAGCCTCAATTCCCTCAACTACCTCTTTAGTCGCGTAAGGATTATGGAAGTTTGCGGTTCCAACGGAAACTGCGGTAGCGCCTGCCAGAATAAACTCAATGGCGTCTTCTGCAGTCATGATACCGCCCATACCAATGATCGGCAGTTTCACAGCCTGTGCTACCTGGTATACCATGCGGACAGCCACTGGTTTTACTGCTGGACCGGACATGCCGCCGGTTTTGTTGGCCAGTGCGAAGGTTCTGCGGTTGATGTCGATCTTCATACCGGTTAAGGTATTAATCAGAGATAACGCATCAGCGCCGCCAGCCTCTGCCGCTTTCGCCATCACAGTAATGTCCGTTACGTTCGGACTCAGCTTCATGATGATCGGCTGTTTTGCGTGGCGTTTCACCTCTCTGGTGATGGCTTCCACCGCTTTTGGATCCTGTCCGAAAGCGATACCGCCTTCTTTGACGTTTGGACAGGAAATATTGATCTCCAGAAGGTCTACTGGCTGATCCCCAAGTCTCTCAACGACATCAATATAATCTTCTGTTGTTTTACCACAGACATTTACGATAATTTTCGTGTCATACTGCTTTAAAAATGGAATATCGCGGTTTACAAACACGTCGATTCCAGGATTCTGTAAACCAATGGCATTGATCATGCCGCCGTAAGTCTCTGCAATACGAGGTGTTGGGTTGCCCGGCCACGGTACATTGGCAACACCCTTGGTGGTTACTGCGCCTAACAGGCTTAAATCGACAAATTCACTGTATTCCGCGCCGGATCCGAAGGTTCCAGAGGCAGTGGTCACTGGATTCTTGAATTCCACGCCAGCAATGTTTACTTTTGTATTCATTACAGTTCCACCTCCTCAGCCTTAAATACCGGACCGTCTTTGCAGATCCGCTTATTATGAACATGGGAATGTCCATCCACTTCTTTGGACTTGCATACGCATGCCAGACAAGCGCCTACGCCGCAGGCCATCTTCTCTTCCAGGGACAGATAGCACTCGATTCCATTCTCCTGCGCATATGCTTTGATGGCGCGCAGCATCGGAGTCGGGCCGCAGGCCATGATCACATCGGCATGAAGGCCATTTGCCCGGATGGCGTCTAATACATTGCCTTTGGTTCCTGCACTGCCGTCCTCTGTGGCGATCACCACATCGGCATAAGGAGCAAACTCGTCATTTAAGAATAATACGTCACGATAACCTAAAACTGCTGTTTTCTTGCAGGATAATTCTTTTGCTAATTCCAGCATAGGAGGGATACCGATGCCTCCGCCGATTAAAAATACGCTTTTCTCAGCTGGAAGCTGTGGGAATCCATTGCCTAAAGGTCCTAAGATCACGATTGGATCACCAGCCTGATAGCTAGAGAATTCCTTTGTTCCAGCGCCTACGGTACGGTATACGATCCGCAGATTGTCCTGCTCTTTATCGATCTCACAGATGCTGATCGGTCTTGGAAGCAGCTTGGAGCCGTCATTGGAATACACAGAGATAAACTGTCCTGCATGAGCCTGGGAAGCAATCGCCTCTGTGTGGATCCACATGCTGAAAATACCGTCAGATAACTGCTCCTGGCTGATTACCTGGGCGGTCTCTTTTACTTTTGCCATGATCCTTCTCCTTATAATACGCTGTTGATATCAGCAACCATATCGATCACTGCCTGACGGGATGCCTCTGCGAAATGCTCCGGACCGAATTTTGCGTAAGCATCTTTCTTGTATGCTGCGATGATGCCTCTGGAAGAGTTTACGATAGCGCCAAGGCCATCCTCATTGAAGCAGTGCTTTAAGTCCTCAGCAGTACCGCCCTGTGCGCCGTAGCCAGGTACTAAGAAATAGGTATGTGGCATCAGTTTACGAAGGATCTTGCTCATCTCTGGATAAGTTGCGCCTACAACTGCGCCGACGTTGCTGTACTCGCCGTCCATGCTCATAGCGCCCCACTCCATGACTTTCTCAGCGACTAACTCGTATACTGGCTTGCCATTGACTAACTGATCCTGGAACTCGCCGCTGGATGGATTGGAGGTCTTTACCAGTACGAAGATGCCCTTGTCATCCTGATTGCAGACATCAACGAAAGGTTTTACACCGTCTGTTCCCAGATATGGGTTTACGGTTGCAAACTCGGTATCAAAACCAGATAATTTCTGGCTTCCAACCTGAACATGTCCTAAATGAGCGGTTGCGTAAGCTGCGGAAGTAGATCCGATATCGCCTCTCTTTACATCGCCGATCACTAACAGGCCCTTCTCCTGGCAATAATCAACGGTTCTTTTATATACGATCAGACCCTCTACACCGAACTGCTCGTACATAGCGATCTGTGGTTTCACTGCTGGAATCAGGTCATAAGTATGGTCTACGATCTCCTTGTTGAACTGCCAGATCGCTTCTGCTGCACCCTTCATGGTCTCACCGTACTCGGACAGAGCTTTCTTTACGATATGCTCTGGAATATAGCTTAACATTGGGTCTAAGCCTACACAAATTGGTGCTTTGGTTTTCTGAATCTTCGTAATTAACTGCTGAATCATCTTATCCTCCTTGGGTCGTCACACTGCCTGACCTGTCTATATAATATTTTACAACTGTTCAGTACCTTCACAGTTGTATGCAAAAATCCATTCCAGATCGACTACGTCGATGGGATTTTTGCCTGCCCGTCCATGTTTTCTTACGGTCAGCGCAGCAAGTGCGCAGACCTACTGAACAATTTTATTAATTCTACCACAAATAAACAAGTGTTTCAAGTTCTTTAAATCAGACCAGCCATCAATGGAACCACCACAACGGTCATCAGTCCGGATACGGCGATGGCAAGGCTGCTCATAGCCCCCTCTACTTCCCCCAGTTCCAGGGCCTTTGCGGTTCCCACTGCATGGGCAGAAGTTCCCAGGGCCAGACCTTTGGCGATCGGCTCCTCGATCTTAAAGATCTTAAATGCCGCCTCCGCAATGATATTTCCCAGAACTCCGGTGAAAATGATGCAGACAACCGTAAGCACCACCACGCCGCCAGCTTCCTCGCTGATGCCCATACCGATGGCTGTGGTGATGGATTTTGGAAGCAGGGTCACATAGTGCTCATGGCTTAACCCAAGGGCTTTTGACATCAGAAAAATGCTGACTGCGCTGGCGGCCACACCAGAGGCGATTCCGCCAATAACTGCAACCATGTTCTGGCGCAGCAGCTTTAACTGTTTATATAACGGAACTGCCAGGCAGACCGTGGCCGGGGTTAACAGGTAACTGATGTATTTGGCACCCTCATTATAAGTCTGGTAATCCACTTTAATAATAAGAAGAAACGCGATCACAAACGCAGTGCTGACCAGCAGCGGATTCATGATAGCCAGCCCGGTCTTTTTCTTGATCCAAACGCCAAGCATATAGGTTCCCAGAGTCAGAACCAGTCCAAAATATGCGGAATTGATAAATAAATCGTTCATGTTATTTCTTCTCCTTTTTTCCTGTTTTATGGATCAGAAGCTGGGTGACTTTACCAGTCACTGCCATGACAACAACGGTAGAGATCACCACGATGATGGAAAATGGCACGATCACCGCCTTTAACAGATCAATATTTTCAATCAGTCCCACAGTCGCCGGGACAAACATGATGGACATGATATCCAGAAGGAAATTCGCCGTCTCCTCCACATCACTTAATTTTACGATTCCGGTACACAAAGCGATCAGCATCAAAAATAAGCCGTAAACGCCTGCCGGAATCGGAAGCGGAAGGGCGTAATTTAAGAATTCGCCAATCATGGTGATACCGAAGATCACACACGCCTGTCTGATACATTTCATAATTTTGTTCTCCTCTCTTGTGCCTTTTTATATCTGACGTAATCGCGTTTCATTCTACCACGGTCTCATTTTAGGAACAATAGAAATTTCACCGAAAATCCCCTGTTTTTTTCCATTTTTTTATACTATACTTATAGTAATACTGTGATCGCGAAAAGGAGAACGTACCGATGAAGATAACCCATACCACTGTGTTAGATGAAAAACAGAAAGAACAGATGCAAGCCCTGGTGGAAGCCTGTAAGAAGAAAGAGCCCATGTCCTTATCTGCTCCGTCAGAGGAGGGCCTGGACTATTTCCTGGCATATGATAAAAATGATGCCCTGATGGGATTTCTGTTTTTATATTTTACCGATGACCAGATCTGCGAATGTACCGCTTTTACTGCCCCTGACCGCCGGAAACAGGGTGTATTTACTGGACTGTTAAACCAGGCATTAGACGCGGCGGACGCTTATGAAAAAGAAAGGAAAGAACCCGTAGATTTTTGCTTCCTGATCGATGAAAACACGACTTCTGCCATGGCTGTCATGGAACTTCTGGAGGCGGAATACTGGTATTCTGAATATAAGATGGCAAGAACCTGCAAACCAGGAGATCAGAACTATCAGTCCGGCCTGCAGATCACAGAAAGCCAGGACGAAGAAACCGGTGCCAATATTTATGAAGCTTCTGTCGATGGAGCAGTGATTGGAAAATGTGGTGTTCTGCCTTTTGAAACTGAGGACTATTTCTTCCATTTTGAGATTCAAGAGGAATTTCGCGGCAAAGGCTATGGCAAAGATTTCCTTCACAGCATGCTGGCACTTTTATACAAAGAAGGACACCAGGTGTCACTCCAGGTATCCGGACAGAACTTTATCGCCCGGAAACTGTATAAAAAAACAGGGTTCCAGACTGTGGAAACCCTGTCTTATTACCGCTACTAGATCAGTAATCGTTTTTAATTTCAATACCCTGCGATTCGATGCTCTTCCGGATGGAGAGCATCTTTTCGTCTGTCTCAGCGATCACATCGGCACAAGCTTTCAATTCCTGTCCAATGGCGTCGGAATCAATAAATTCCTTCTTGTATTTCAACTGATGATCCAGACTCGCCCAGAAATCCATGGCAATGGTACGGACCTGCACTTCTACCCGCATCGGTGTCTTTCCGCTGGAGAAAAATACCGGTACTTCCAGGATCATATGATAACTGCGGTAACCGTTGGGCTTCGGATTCTTGATATAATCCTTGATGGCGATCACCTTGATATCATCCTGGCTGGTTAACATCTCAGAAACGGCGTAAATATCATCCACAAAAGAGCAGATTACACGAATTCCCGCAATATCATCCAGATTGTTCATCATGGAGTCTACGGAGACTTCCAGATTTCTCCTCTGCAGTTTCTCAACGATGCTGCTTGGCTTTTTTACCCTGGATTTGATCATCTCGATAGGGTTACGCTGGTTTCTGACCGATAATTCATCGTTTAAAACCTCTAACTTGGTCTTGATCTCGCGGATCGCGCAGGTGTACATCATCATGGCTTCCTGGAAGCGCTTCGCCTCTGCGATCAGACGCTCCGGAACCTGTACAACCTCCGGTACATTGACAGCGGACTGATTCAGCTCGCTGTTTGGGTTCATGGTAATTTGCATGGTCTTATTCTCCCGCTTTACTGCTGGATCTTCGCAGCTGCCTCATCCAGCCAGTTTCCTTCTACATATTCCACTTCTCCGGCATCCACTTTCGCTGCGATGGATGGCTGGATCGGAATCCGTCCCAGAACAGAAAGGCCGTACTCTGCTGCCACCTCGTCAATATGGCTCTCGCCAAAGACAGAGATCTTCTTGCCGCAGTCCGGGCACTCTAAATAACTCATGTTCTCTACCAGGCCAAGGATCGGAATATCCATCTTCTGAGCCATCTTCACGGCTTTTCCAACGATCATGGAAACCAGTTCCTGTGGGGAAGTCACGATCACGATGCCGTCCACTGGAAGAGACTGGAATACGGTTAACGGAACATCACCAGTTCCCGGAGGCATATCCACGAACATGTAATCGACGTTCTCCCATAAAGTCTGGTTCCAGAACTGTTTTACCGCGCCTGCGATCACTGGTCCTCTCCAGATCACCGGATCTGTATCATGGTCTAATAACAGGTTGGCAGACATAATCTGGATTCCTGTATTAGAGGTGGCTGGAAGCATCACATCTGCGCCTCCTGCTTTTACTAAGCCAACGCCGCCCTCGATGCCAAATGCCTTTGGAATAGACGGTCCTGTAATATCCGCGTCTAAAATTGCGGTATGAAAGCCCAGGCTGTTCATCTTGACCGCTAACAGAGAGGTTACTAAGGACTTTCCTACGCCGCCCTTACCGCTGACTACGCCAATGACCTTTTTGACGGAGCTTTCCGGATTTAATTTTTCAAGAAAACTGTTCTTGTCCTGTGTTCTGCTGCTGCAGCTTTCTCCACAGGTACTGCAGTTATGAGTACAATTCTCGCTCATGGTATTCCTCCATTTAAAATCATAAATTCTGCCGCAGTGCAATCCTGCGGGCCGCATTTTTGCTTTTGCATCACAGGTAATTCTGTTATACAAAAAAGACAGCCTGGGTTGTGCAATCTGCCCAAGCCGTCTTTTTATTATACACTTTTTCTAATAAAATGTCCAGAAGAATCCCTAGCGCGTCGTATGACGGATCACTTGAAATACCCCGGTATGCTCC
>CAKRWX010000064.1 GCA_934418055.1 uncultured Lachnospiraceae bacterium | reverse complement strand
GATCTGATATAACATTTTAATCCTCTTTTATAACAAGATGTTGGGTGCAAAGGCTTTACGCCGTCACCCGGTCATACACCAGCGGCTCCTCGGCAGGTTTTGTATCACCAATCTCATAAGCCGCTAAAAGCTTCTTCTCCGCTTCCGCAAACAGCTTCTCATCATCTGCGTAGAGCACTGCCAGAGTCTCCCCGGCCTTCACCGGCTCGCCGTATTTCTTCTTCAGGATAATGCCTGCTTTATAGTCGATCACATCGTCCTTCCTGCTTCTTCCTGCGCCTAAGCACACAGAAGCGATACCGATGCTCTCTGTATCCATATGGCAGACATAGCCGTCTTTTTCTGCTTTCACCTCTTTTGACAGAGCAGAACGCGGGAATTTCTCCGGATGATAGATGTAACTCTCATCACCGTGCTGGCCCTTGACCATATTGGCAAGAGCATCCAGGGCGCTTCCATCAGCCATGGCTCCTTCCGCCAGCTTCCGGCACTCCTCCAGGCTTCCTTTTCCAGCCATGTAAAGCATGTTAGCAGCCAGTTCCAGACATACAGCCGTTAAATCCGCCGGACCGTTGCCTTTTAAGGTCTCGATGGCTTCCATCACCTCTAAAGAGTTGCCAATGGCATGTCCCAGCGGGATATCCATATTGGTGATGACTGCACAGCATTTCCGTCCTGCCATGGTGCCGATAGAAACCATCTTCTCTGCTAATTTCCTGGAATCTTCCACAGTCTTCATAAATGCACCGCTTCCGGTCTTTACATCCAGCACAATCGCATCACTTCCCGCCGCCAGCTTCTTACTCATGATAGAAGAAGCGATCAGCGGAATGCAGTCTACGGTAGCAGTCACGTCACGGAGCGCATATAATTTCTTATCTGCCGGAACCAGGTTGCCGGACTGTCCGATTACTGCGATCCCGTACTTGTTTACAATATCGAAAAACTCATCCCGCTCAATGCTGGTCTGAAGCCCCGGGATACTCTCCATCTTATCCACAGTTCCGCCGGTATGTCCAAGGCCCCGTCCACTCATCTTCGCTACTTTTACACCGAGAGACGCCACAATCGGCCCAATAATCAGGGTGGTCTTATCACCAACGCCGCCGGTGCTGTGCTTATCGGCTTTCACGCCTTTGATCGGAGACAGATCGACCATATCACCGGAATGTGCCATGGCAAGTGTCAGCTCTGTGGTCTCCTCATCATTCATGCCCTGAAAATAGATCGCCATCAGCATAGCAGACATCTGGTAGTCTGGGATCTCACCATTTACAAAGCCTGTCACCATGTAGGAAATTTCTTCTTTCGTCAGTGCATGGCCGTGTTTCTTTTTCTCGATCAGATCGTACATTCTCATAAGACTACTTCACCTCCAGATTTTCCGGTCCAAATCCCATAGGAAGAATCTGTTCCAGGGTAAATTCCCGGTAGTCCTCCGGGCTCTTTGCAAGATAGATCTTAAAATCGTCTGGCGCACAGAACTCCCGCATCACCTGACGGCACACGCCGCATGGCGGACAGTAATCGGTGATCACGCCATGTAACCCACCGCAGATCACGATGGCTTCAAACTCCCGTTTTCCGTCACCAACTGCCTTGAAAAACGCGCACCGCTCCGCGCAGACTGTCGGAGTGTAGGACGCATTTTCAATATTGTTTCCTGTATACACAGTTCCATCCTTGCACAGAAGCGCTGCGGCTACGTGAAACCTGGAATATGGCACGTAGGAATTGGGCAGTGCATCAATAGCTGTCTGTATCAGTGTCTTTATTTCCATTCAGTTTCTCCTTCTCTGCTTTTGCCAGTTTTACGATCCGGCTGGTACCCAGGCGCTTTGCGCCCAGACGTAAGAATTCCTCTGCATCCTCGAAGGACTTGATTCCACCTGCTGCTTTCATCCGCACACTCTCACCGATGTGTTCAGAGAATAATTTAATATCCTCAAACGTAGCGCCTGCCTTGGAAAATCCGGTAGAAGTCTTGATAAAATCAGCGCCTGCTCTGGTCACCAGCTCGCACATCTTGATCTTCTCCTCGTCTGTCAACAGACAGGTCTCGATGATGACTTTCAAGATATGATCACCACAGGCCTCTTTTAACTGGCGGATCTCGTCCTCCACTTTATCGTATTCTTTGTCTTTTAAATCACCGATATTGATGACCATGTCGATCTCGT
This sequence comes from uncultured Lachnospiraceae bacterium, assembly GCA_934418055.1. GTDB lineage: Bacteria > Bacillota > Clostridia > Lachnospirales > Lachnospiraceae > UBA3402. The sequence goes on along the minus strand of CAKRWX010000064.1, from coordinate 8,027 downwards.
CTGCGCCATTGGCAATGGCATCCTTGGTCTCAAATACTTTTACAGCGGTTGTGTTGTAACCATTCGGGAAACCGATCACGGTACAAACCGCCATCTTATCCCCAACATACTCTTTTGCACGTTTTACAAAAGACGGTGGAATGCACACACTGGCTGTACCGTAAGCGATGGCGTCATCACAGATCTCCTTGATCTGTGCCCAGGTGCTGTCCTGCGCTAATAAGGTGTGGTCTACATACTGAAATACTTCTTTATTCATTTCTTGATTTCCTCCCAATTTTGATTGATCCTCATAAAGAATCCTGCTTGCAGGATTCTCCGCCTGCGGCGGGTCGCAATAGCGACATAATTCCTTTCCGCCGCAGTGCGATCCTCGCGGAGCGTTTTTATTTCATAGGACGTAATTTCCTATGAAATAAGAAAACAATAACTGCCAAACACATCCGCTCTTTTTCTCGCTTATCTGCCTGGCAGTTATCCGTATCGAGTTTCTTTTATTATAGCATTGATTATTGGTTCTTGCAATTTACTTCTAACAGGACTTAGGGTTGTTTCACGAAGCACTCCTATATGATTCTATCATCATTCTACTTCTCTGCCACCTTTTTTCGCGATCAACACAATAATTTCCCGAAAAAATGCGCAAAATATCCCCATTTTTACTATTTTTGTTTTATAACGAAATTAGCGAATTCGTTGTATGCCATGAAAGACATACTTCGCTATCAGGTTGATGTCGTCGGCAAACCAATCAGACATTTTCTGAATCCCTTTGCCTGCATCGTCATGGATGCAGGCAATTTTTAATATATCGAATGCAAACTTTCTGATCAGCGCAAGATTATTCCTGCTCTTTCTTGCGGATGAACGATCTTCACGAAAAGTATCATCCAATACATGATGCAAGGTATTCTCGATTTTCCAATGGGCTCGTTTCTGCTTTAATGCGTCCTCTGCTCCAATCTCAATATCTGAAATGATTCCTACAAGAGAAGTTAATTTTCTGTTGCCCAATTTCAAAAAAGTCGTTATAATAATCTTTGGTTAGCATAGTTCCATTATAACATGGAACGGAGAGAAGGTGGCTGTCATCAGCCATCTTTTTCTCTTTTATAAGGAAAATTTTCAGGGGTCATTGTGACTGGACCAGTCACAATGACCCCTGTTTGAGGTTATCTATTTCCCGACAACCCCCTTTTTCCACCAAATAGTAAAAATCACTTTAAAACCTTGCATTATCCGGATCCGATCCCGTACGGCCCACACAGGCCAGACCATCAATCAAATCGGAGTCTTCCTTTGATATCTGAAAATCAAACAGACGCAGATTTTCTTCGATGCGGGCAGGTGTTGTCGATTTTGGAAGCGGCAATTTCCCTTTCTGAAGACACCAGCGCAGACAGATCTGTGCAGCTGACCGGTTATACTTTTCGGCAAGAGCCACAAGAGCCGGATCAGACAGCAGTTTTCCAGAGCCCAAAGGACTCCAGGCCTCCACTAAAATCCCATGTTCTTCACAAAATGATACTGCCTCAGGCTGCATCCAGCCAGGATGAAATTCAATCTGATCGATCATCGGAACGACCTTTGCGCTCTTTAACAATGCTTTTAAATGTTTCGGAAGGAAATTGCTGACACCGATTGCCCGCACATATCCTTCGTTTAACAGATGCTCAAAGGCTCTCCATGTCTCCCTGTTTGCCTCCTCATAATTGTCCCGGAAGGCAATGGGACGAGGCCAATGAATCAGGAACAGATCCAGATAATCCATATTCAGCCTTTTTAAAGAGTTTCCAAATTCCTTCAAAGTCTCATCATATCCCCGGACATCATTCCAGAGCTTGCTTGTAACAAACAGCTTTTCACGCGCTACCCCCGACATCCGGATTCCTGCACCGACTCCGATTTCATTGTGATATGCTATAGCTGTATCAATATGGGTATAGCCTGCCTCAATGGCATGCATCACAGCATTAGCCGCCGTCTCTCCATCCGGTACCTGCCAGGTGCCAAAGCCTACACAGGGGATCTCCACCTGATTATGCAGTGTATACGTATTTCCTGAGATTTTTTCATTCATCATACTCTCTCCTTTTCTGAGTTTAAACCAAACCATGCTCTACCCGTTTTAAATGTATCTTCTGTGATTCTTTACTTAACAGCGTGTAATATGCGGACCATCCGCCCATTCTCACACGAAGCCCCCGGTATTTTTCCGGATTCTCCATGGCCCTGCGCAGCTCCTCCACGCTGGTAATCGTCAAGGTCATCATATTTCCGCCCATTTCAATAAATGTTTCTACGAGAGCTGCAATCCGACGCGTTCCTTCCTCTCCTTCCAGACCATTGATGCTCACCCTCAAATCGATAGGCGCTCCCGCCGCCATGGATGATGTGTTCAGTTTCAAATATGAATTTATGGCAGCAGTTGGTCCCGATATATCTCTGGAAGGAACGGGAGACATATTCGCCGCAATCGGTTCATGGGATTTTCGTCCGTCTGCCGAGGCGCCGATCCGTTTTCCAATATTAACCACCCAGGAAAAGGTTCCGATACAAGGCGAATAAATGATATCCTCATACTTCTGATTGTAACTGTCCACACATTCTACAAAATACTCCACCATTTCCTGTGCAATCTTATCTGCCTGCTCACAGCCATTTCCAAATTTTGCAGCCTCATTGATAAAACGCAGCCTCAGAGTTTCACAGCCTTCCCAGTTGTTTTTCAAAATCTCCACCAGGTCAGGGAGCGTTACCACCTTTTCCTCAAATACAAACTTTTGAATTGCTGCTGCCGCATCCGCCGCATTGGAGACAGCTTCGCATAAAATATGCCACAAATCATACCGTGCTCCCCGGTGACAGGTGTCTGTTAACTTCTCAACACAATCCTTTGTCAGTACAGACAGCAATGGATTGCTGCTGAAAGGGCCATGGCTTCCGTTGGTATAAATTTCCTCCGAAAATTCACGGATACAGGTTCCCAGCATATAGTCCATCTGCTTTTTCCATGCCTCTAATACGTCCCCAATGCTTTCAAAGGCTCCGACATCACCCGTATCAATTCCGTCTATCACATTGTTGACCGGGCCGCACCAAGGCGAAAATGTCATTGGATCATTCACATCCGGAACTGGTTCCGCAGCATGATCAGCCGCATATACAAAAGATTTTCCTCTGTTTAAAGCAAGTTCCAGCAGATACAGAAAATTAATGCCGCGAATCATCTCCTGATTGCTGACTCCCTGCAAAAGAGTCTCCCAGCAGTTGGAATTTGCATAATTACAGGCATCTTCATAGGAAACACCTAATTTCTCATATGCCGGAATCAGGATATCATCATTGTTAATATAAGGCATTCCTCCGCCTGTCTTTAAAACCTCCGCGATTCTCTCTATAAGCTCTGCAGGACTATTTTTATGTAACCGCACAGTTAAGGTAGGATCTGTCATCTGCAGTTTTTCATGGGCATTCAGAAACAGGTAAGTCAAAACACTGGTACAGTCATCCCCCTTCGCTCCAATACCGCTGATCAAAATGTTTTGTCCCCAATGATTGATCGCATCAGCTTCATCTGTCTCACTTTTAGATACAAAACCAAAATTATAATCCAAACGGCACTGCGCAGGTGCACCTTCCAGTTTTTTCTGATCCACAACATAATTTTCCGGATCCAGCTGAGCCCGGTCATTTACCCGAAGGCAGAACACATCTACCAGCTCCTGCGTTTCTTCCAGTGTGATCTTTCCCTCTAAATAGTCTTTTTCAAAATATGGATAAAGGATCCGGTCAATACATCCGATGGATAAATAGGACATGGTTTCGCGGAAGATATGGTTAATCATCCACAACGACTGAATGGCCTCCCGAAAACTCGTCGCCGGCTGTGCAGGCACCCGATGCAGAATATCCGCCAGTTCCAGCAGATTCTTCTTCTGCCTGAGTTCTGGTTCCCCCTCGGCCATGCTGCGGGCAAGTGTTTCATAGCGTCTGGCATATGCCAAAACCGCTTTCATTTCTACTTCCGCTGCTCTCACAAAGGCATTCTGTTCCTCTGTAAGCCTACCCGTTTTGCGGGCTGTCTCCGCCTGCAGTTTCATTTTCTCCCACAGTCCCACAATCCCATCCGCCAGCAAACCGGCATAATCCGGACATTTATGTGACATATTCAGTGTACATTTTCCAAGCTCATCGCTCCTTAAGAAGGAAGGCAGTACACATCGGATGATCGTTCCATCCTCCATGCAGTTTCCTGCAATCACAGCCCATGGCTCAATCACGATCGGCATATGTTCCAGAGCATCCTGAAAGGCCAGGGCACGTCTGTAGGAAGTCGGCTCCTGCTCTGTTTCCGTTGTCACAACCGTCCGGTTTCCACCCCACATTCTCTGTTTCCGATGCATTCTTTTTTCCAGTTCATCATAATATAACTGCACCATATCTGACTTTTTCCGCAGCGCGGCATCCGTTCTGGCCCGTTCTTCTGCCAGCCGCAAAATTTCTTCTTTCACTTCTCTTTCCTCCTTCCATGTCCTACCCCATAAGGTAAAAGTCCAAACTGGGATACGTATTTTTGAAGTTCTTCATAATACTCTTTTTTACGGGTGTGCAGCTTTTGAAGGGAATAATCCTGAAAAAGCCACATATATTTCGCTCCCGCCGCCTCATTATAGGGCAGAAGCTCCAGAAAAGACAGTTTAAGCTCAGAAACAAACCGGGCAGTCTGTTCAATCTGTTCCTTATGGTCATTGATCCCGGGAATGCATGGAATACGCACAACAATCTCCCCTACAGCCTCTCTGTTTTCACTGAGCCTCCTCAGATTCCTTAATATCACATCATTGCTCATGCCGGTAAACTTCCGGTGCAGCTCCGAATCCAGAAGTTTGATATCATAGTAAATCAAATCTGTCTTTCTGCAGATTTCGTACAGACTGTCCCATGAGCCACACCCCGTTGTTTCAACTGCTGTATGGACTCCCTGTAATCTGCAAAAGCTTAAAATTTCAAGAGCAAATTCCGCCTGCATCAAAACCTCTCCGCCGGAAAGCGTAACACCACCACCTGAATGGCGGTAAAAGGGAATATCCTGTGTGATAATATCTTTTACCTCCCTCAGGCTCATCTCCCTGGAACTTTTCGTAAGTGCGCCGGAGGGACAGACCTCCACACAGGCAAAGCATTTTTTGCAGAATGTCGTATCGATGCGGATCCCTTCTCGTTTTTCCCCATCCTCTTCATATTTCTTCGGTGTGATCGCTCCATGTGGACAGACGTACATACAGTTTCTGCATCCGATGCATTTCATGGATCTGTATATAGGCACCGGTGAGGCAGGTTGCGTCTCTGGAGAATGGCACCAGGCGCAGTGCATCGGACATCCCTGAAAAAAAACTGTTGTTCGGATTCCCGGCCCGTCATGGGTCGAAAACCGGTCTATATCCGTAATCAACCCTAACATGTTTCCTCCTACTTTTCATAATCAGATGGACAGATCCCTCCTGTATACTCTGTAAACAGTTTGGTAAAATAGCTGGGATTCTTATAGCCTACCATAGCAGATATCTCATAAACCTTAAACTTATGGCTTTTTAAAAGTTTCTGAGCAAGTTTCATTCTGTACTGCTGCAGATATTCATTAAAGGACATCCCTATCTCTTCTTTAAAGATACACCCCAGATAATTCGGAGAAATATAGATCTCCTGTGCAATCTGGTTCAGTGTAATGTTTGTATTGACATTATCTTGAATCAACTGGATAACCTGGCGGACTATCCTGTCGTTTTTGCTGCCCGGAGAGGCATCATCCGAAAATGACTCCAAAATTACATGCTCCAGAATTCCAAATAGTTCGTCAACAGTCTCCGCCCGCCGCACTTCATTGCCTGCCTGTTCATAAAGCGGATAGGATTCTTTTTTAACAGGCATATTCTCCATCTGTATCATCTGAAACTTGGATATAATCTCGATAAAGAGCATCTGAAGCTCTTCCAGATTCATAATCTCTCCCGTGTCAAACAGCATTTTCATCTCTTTTAATGCCTCTGACACTTTCTCATAATTCCATGCATGAAAGCTTTCAAAAAGAACCCCTCTGATCCGGGAAAGCTGTTCTCTGTCAATGACCCCAAGGGTGTTGCGTGGTTCATAATAAATAATCTTTTCGTCCCCGTCATGACAATGGCGACTGGCAAAATATGCTTCTTCCGCATAGATCCGGCTATCTGCAACATTGCTGTAAATACGGCTGATTCCAATGGTAATGGTAATCATAAACTTTTCTTCCAGCGCTTGTTTCAAAATGCGCAGATTATCCTTTTCTGTTTCCTTCTGTTCCAAACGCTCCATTTGAAAAATCATGACAAGATCCGTATTTTTCACTACCGTAGGAATAATGGGTCTTTTTTTCTCTCCCCACTGATACAGCTCAGCAAAAAGTCCAGAGGTCAGTTCCTGCTGTCTTACTGGTGTCATTTTTTTATAATGGTCAATATGAAACAGAACACATTGATAATAGGGCATCTGGCAGACTAAAGTCTCAGAGCCTAAAAAAGTTGGAAGACCATTGAGGAGATCCTGAAAATATTTCTGTACCAGGGTTGGTTTCCAATGATCCATTTCTCTGTTAGAGACTTCCGCCTCCTTATCCAGCTCTTTTGTCAGGCGCATAAAAAGGGAATCTATGGCATCCAGCGTAATAGGCTTAAGCAGATAATCATAAACTCCCAGCCTTATGGCCGTGTGTGCATACTCAAATTCACTGTGTCCAGACATAATTACAACACAGATTTCGGGATTCTGTTCCATCGCCGCTTTTGTAAGCTCCAGACCATCCACTCCAGGCATACGGATATCCGTCAATATAATATCTATCTGCTGCTGCTTTAAAATTTCCAATGCCTGTTTTCCATTTGTACAGCATTCCACTGCATAAATATTGTATTTTTTCCAATCAATTTCTTCTTTTAAACCGTCAAGAACAAACTGATCGTCATCAGCAATCAGCATTTGATACATGTCAGACCTCCTCTTTTCCGGGAATGTGCACCAACACGGTAGTTCCCTTACGTACTGGAAGATATTTCACTCCATATTCAGGTCCATAATACAACTGAAGTCTTTTATTTACATTATACACGCCATATTTTCCATATCGCGAGCTGGGTTCGTGCAGAATCAGTTCCTGTTCCATCTCCGGAATTCCACGTCCATTGTCGGAAATCTGCAGATAGATATCATTCCCATCCAACCAGCCGCTGATACAGATTTCGCCGTTCTCACCATCAGGAAATCCGTGGAGAATGGAATTTTCGATAAACGGCTGAAGGATCAGCCGGATAATATGCTGTTTCTTTACTTCCGGCAGAACCTCCTCCGAATATTGAATGCGCCCCTTTAAAATCAGATTTTGTATATCCATATAAGCCGCAATTCTCTGCAGCTCTTCGTCGATCGTCAGCAAGGAAACTCCGTTGGACAGACTTAAACGGAAAAAATCGCTCAACCGTACCACTGCTTTGCTGATATCATCTGCATGGGCCCTGATGGCCATCCAGTTAATAAAATCCAGTGTATTATAAAGAAAATGCGGATTTATCTGCTGTTGCAGCACCTGAAACTCAATTTCGGCCTTCTCATTGGATATCCGTTCTACTCGTTTCAGCATTTCCCTAATTTCGTTGACCATCTGAAGAAAATGGCTGTTAATCTGCCCGATCTCATTGGTATAATGGGACATCTGCGATATCTCAAAATCTCCTTTTCCCACACGCTGCATCTGCTCTATCAACATATTAAGAGGATCCAGGACTTTTTTGCTGAACCATATAATCGACGGAAATACTGCCAGCAGACAAAAAGCTCCAACAACGCCAATCCTCTTCATCAGTGCAGAAAGAGGCTCCAACAATTCTTTATAGGGTTTTAACTGGATTGTACGCAGTCCATACCGGTTGACAGAACTGTAAATCACCGCATAGCGTTCATGCTCAAACATTCGGTCCTGAAAGCCTGCAGCATGATCC